>CAZNNT010000055.1:0-1516 GCA_964574495.1 uncultured Candidatus Saccharibacteria bacterium | reverse complement strand
GCGTTTGTGGTTATGTCCCAATCCTTTGGCGCTCGTCCCAACAGCAAATCTCTTACGCATCCGCCGACCAAATACGCCTCGTATCCGGCGCCCGTAAGCGCCTCGTAAACCTCTTTAATTTCTTTCGGGATTTTCATTGATAAATTGAATGGTTGCCAATAGAGTAAAACCAGACGATATTCTTGGATACAAACTCAAAAATAACCCTGTATTTATAATCAACCGAAAAAGACCAAAACTTGCTCATTCTTCCGGAAAGCTTGTGGGTTCTCAACCTTTTATCAAATGGGTTTTTGCGAAAAATTTTTTCTTTTTTTTCGGCCGCCTCCTTAATCCGTTTCGGCAGCTGCCGAAACTCGCGAGCAAATTTGCTCGAGTAAAAGATTTTCATATTTAACGCAAGTCCTTAAGGGAGCGCAAAAGCTTGCCTTTTCCCGCGGCCATTTCCCTGCGCGATTCTTCAAGCTCACGCACGATTTTTTCTTCCTCAAAGGTAGTGCGCAAAAGATTGCGAAAAAACTCGCTCTTCGAAGAATAGCGCCCTTTTTTAACCCTCTTCTCCACTTCTTCGGTCATCTCGCGAGGCAATGAAATATTTATGATGTTCCTCATATAAAACCCACTATACTCTGTAATAATTTATATTACAAGCGCTATTTGATTTTTCTTGCGGCAAAAATAATCGTGGCCGGGATTTTTTTAGCAAGCATCAGCCATTCGTTGTAATACTTCGTTGAACGAACGGCCGGCTTTGGTTCAAGCATTTTTTCTATAAAAAATTCGTTTTTTGCAAGCGCGTTGATTATGCGTCCCACGGTTCTATGATAAATATAAAACGGAGCTTCTTTTTTTCCGCTAGGCATAGTGAAGTGAACTTTTCTCTCGGTTATATAATCCAAAGATTTGCTGCTGCGCTTTTCGCCATCCGAACGCGTCCCCGACCAGACAGGATGATTCAGGCTGAAAATGAACTTTCCGTCCTTTTTTAAAAATCGGCGAACTTCGGCGAATAAACGGTTTAAGTCCTTGATATACTGAAACGCGTAATTGGAAACGACTAAATCAAAAGTATTTTTGGGAAAGTCTTTTATATTTAGCTTATTTAAATCCTTTTTCAAAAAATTTGCCTTCAGACGCGCTTTTTTCATTCTGTTTTCAGCCAATTCAAGCTGTTTTTCTGAAAAGTCCGCCGCTGTAACTTTAGCGCCTTGTTTTGCCAGCCACCAAACATCCGGCCCGGAACCGCATCCCAAAACCAAGACCCTCTTGTTTCTTAACGGCGGGAGTAACTTCGCGTCTTTTTCCCAAGGGCCATAGGGACCCCAAATCAAACCGCGCTTAAAAAGCGGTTCCCATTCTTCAAAAAATGTTTTCGCCGCGGCATCCCAGCTTTTTTCTAAAATAATTTTAGCCACTGATTAATTATACTCTTTTTACGCCATTCGTTTTTCTTTGGTTTCCATCGTTTTTATGGGACAATGGCTGTATTACGCGCCCGTAGCTCAACGGATAGAGC
>CAZNNT010000054.1:0-1561 GCA_964574495.1 uncultured Candidatus Saccharibacteria bacterium | reverse complement strand
AAGCCGGAAGAAATTCAAAAAATTTTCCCTGCCGATAGTTTTTATGAAAACGATTTCGGAACAGTCGGGGTCAAGACCGGCTCTGACGACCCGACGCTTGCGGTAGTTGAAATAACTCCGTATCGTATTGAAGAAAAGTACACCGACAAACGCCATCCCGACGCGGTTAAGTTCACCGACAAACTTGAAGACGATTTGAAGCGCAGGGATTTTACTATAAACGCGCTGGCATTGAAACTAAAAACTAAAGACCAAGAACTGATAGACCATTTCGGCGGAGAGAAAGATTTGAAAAATAAAATTATTCGCGCGGTCGGCAATCCGGAAGAAAGATTTGGAGAAGACGCCTTGCGCATTATGCGGGCTCTGCGTTTTGAAGCCGAACTCGGTTTTTCCATTGAAGATAAAACGCTGGAAGCGCTTCGCGAAAAGCGCGGGCTTCTGGAATTCATATCCAAAGAACGGATTCGCGACGAACTCATAAAAACGATTGAATCGGATAATGCCTCGCGAGGGTTGGAAGCCATGCGGGAACTCGGCATTTTGAAATTCGTCATGCCCGAACTTGAAGAGGGCTGGAACGTTACTCAAAATAAACATCACATTTACACCGTTTGGGAGCATAATTTGCGCTCGCTTGACCGAGCGGTGAAAGAAAAATGGCCACTTGATATCAGAATGTCAGCGCTCCTTCACGATGTCGGCAAGCCGCGCACCAAGCATGGAGACGGCCTCGATTCAACTTTTTATAATCATGAAATTGTGGGCGCGAAAATGACTGCCGCAATTTTATCGCGCCTGCGCTTTCCCAAAAAATTTATTGATAAAGTAACCAAACTGGTGCGCTATCACCTTTTTTATTACAATGTCGGCGAGGTTACGGAGTCCTCGGTCAGGCGGCTTGTAGCGCGAGTTGGCGCTGAAGATATGAATGATTTAATTAAAGTCCGTATTTGCGACCGCGTGGGGTCGGGCGTGCCCAAAGCCGAGCCCTACAAACTGCGCCACTTCCAATTTATGGTTGACAAGGTCCAACGCGACCCGATCTCGGTTAAAATGCTCAAAATCAAAGGCGACGACATTATGCGGATTTGCGCATTTGAGCCCGGTCCTAAAATAGGCGCGATACTTGATGTTTTACTTGAAGAAGTGCTTGACGACCCGAAATTAAACAGCAAAGATTACCTCGAAGGCCGAATCAAAAAACTCTGCGCCGTGTCGGAGAAAGAATTAGGGAAATTACGCGAGTCAGCCAAACATAAAAAAATCGGCCTGGAAGAAGAGGAGGTCGGTAAAATTAAACAAAGGTATTATGTGAAATAAATCTGCAGCAAGGTGAAAGCGGGATGTAGTATACCGGCAGTACGTGCGCTTCGGGTGCGCAAAGACTGGGTTCGATTCCCAGCATCCCGACAGGATTCGTAAAATTTTTAAACAAGGTCCCGCCAAGGGTTCTATTTTTGTTCTAGCCGCCCCGCGCGGGAGTGTAACCCAGGGACTTGACAAATTAAAAGCCCGGGAGTATAATGGATGATGTACCTTGGAATGAAGCACCCCCCGC
>CAZNNT010000053.1:0-1626 GCA_964574495.1 uncultured Candidatus Saccharibacteria bacterium | reverse complement strand
GTAATCGGCCAGGATTATTATCAGGAGATTGACGGCAAGTCGCCCCGCTATTTCCAGCAGGTTGCGATTAATCGCGCCACTGAAGAAACCGTCAAAGGTAAAAACCGCCTGCTTTTGGTGATGGCCACCGGCACCGGAAAAACCTACGCCGCATTTCAAATCATCTGGCGTCTGTGGAAGGCCGGAGTAAAAAAGCGGATTCTCTTTTTGGTGGACCGCAACATTTTAGCCGACCAGCCGATTATGAACGACTTTCGGCATTTTGGCGACAAGATGACTAAAATTCAGCATCGCCAAGTTGATAAATCTTACGAAGTCTATCTTGGTCTGTATCAGGGGCTAACCGGAATGGAAGAAGAAAAAAACATCTTCAAACAGTTTTCACCGGATTTTTTTGATTTGGTTATTGTTGACGAGTGTCATCGCGGAGTGGCGCGCGAAGATGCTTCTTGGAGAGAAATTCTTGATTATTACAAAGGCGCGACCCAAATTGGTTTAACCGCCACACCCAAAGAAACTGCCGATATTTCAACCCAAACCTATTTCGGCGATCCGGTATATACCTATTCATTGCGACAGGGTATTGAAGACGGCTTTCTTGCGCCCTATAAAGTTATCCGCGTTACTCTGGACAGGGACGCGGAAGGATACCGTCCAACGGTCGGTGAATTTGATAAATACGGCAATCCTCTACCCGACCAGATTTTCGGCCAGAGCGATTTTGACCGCAAGGTCGTGCTGGAAGAACGCTCAAAAGTTGTGGCGCAAAAGATTACAGAATACCTCAAGGCAACTGACAGGATGCAAAAAATCATCGTATTCTGTGTGGACACTGAGCATGCCGACCGCATGCGTCAAGAACTTGTGAACGCTAATGCCGATCTTGTGAGCGAGCACCCGAATTATGTCGTCCGCATCACCGGCAACGACGAGCACGGCGTAAAAGAATTGGACAAATTCATTGACCCTGAAAGTCCATATCCCGTTATCGCCACCACTTCAAAACTTCTCACCACGGGCGTGGATACCCAGACCGTCAAGCTTATTGTTATTGACCAAAACATCAACTCAATCATTGAATTCAAGCAGATTATCGGCCGCGGCACGCGTGTGCGCGAGGACTACGGCAAGATGTTTTTCACCATTATGGATTTCCGCGGCGCCACAGAACTCTTTGCTGACCCGAAATTTGACGGCGACCCGGTTGTAATTTACAAAGCCAAAGAAAAAGGACCGATTATACCTCCTGAAGAAAAAGAAGGCGGAACGGAAATCGGCCCGGGGGATAAGCCTATTATTGAATACGAACCGTCAGAAACCGGAGAGGGCATAGTCCGCGACGAGCCGAAAAAATATTACCCGTTGGGCGTAGAAGTCAAAGTCATCAACGAGCGCGTGCAGTATATGGACGAACGCGGCGAACTCATCACCGAATCGCTCAAGGACTACACTAAGCGCAACATTCTGCAAAGCTACGCCTCACTCAATGATTTTTTAATCGCCTGGACTAAGACCGAACAAAAAGAAGCAATCCTTAAAGAGCTTGAAGATCGCGGTGTATTTTTTGCCGAACTCTCCGCCGAAGTCGGCCGGGACTTGGACGCCTTTGACCTTGTCTGCCATGTG
>CAZNNT010000052.1:0-1645 GCA_964574495.1 uncultured Candidatus Saccharibacteria bacterium | reverse complement strand
CCTTTCGCATGTCAAGCGAACGCTCTAACCAACTGAGCTACGAGCCCATAACTTACATTATTACTTTAATTTAACATTTTTTTCAATAACCTTTTGACAAAATAAGTTACTTAACGATATCAACTTTCTTTGAATAGCCGCGTTCCCGCAATTTAATTGACATACTCCCTTATAGTCTGAATAGGTTTTATATCCTATTGTTCGTTTATCAAACTGAACGCTTTTAAAATTGGATAAGGGTAATTTAAGAGTTCGTGCCCAGAATTTTTTAATTTCGTCTGCATTTTGATCGGCCCTAAGATACAAAAAGCATTTTATACTACCGGAATCAACGCCATAAATCTTTTTGATTAAGGTCACAAAAACACTCATTATAAGCGGGTCGGAACTTCCTAGTTCAGTACCCACTTTCTTTTTTGATCCCTCACCCAAATAAAGAATCGCTAAGGCCAACTCCAAAATGTTTGTATCATTGTGGTTTATGTTTTTTAATGTACTCGCAGCGCTTTTTTCCGCCTCTAACAACCTCTTTTTCTTCTGTGCGTTATGCCACAAAACAGCCTTGCGGCGGGCTTTTACCAAAGCCTTTTTCCAATCGCAGAACAATTTTTCTTGCTGTCGTGCGGTTAACTTAACATTTTTAAACCATCCGCTTAAAGTTGAGCGCGGTATGCCCAAACGACGCTCTATTCTGCCTATAGACAACGCTTTTCTGCGCAGCGTGACAGCGGTCTTTTTTAACTCGTACCACCTTGATTTCATGTATATATTATATACTCAAAAGTACGGGTTATCAATTTGTTATAGCATCTAAATGTGAGGATAAAAAATCAACGAAGCGCTCTACTTCACCCCGCCAAATTTGGCGGGGCAAGCTGAGCTAACCGCGCGATATAAGCAATTTATCATATCGGCACCAAAATAAAAACCCCGTTTTGTAACGGGGTCAGTCGTAGCAATCAAAAATTTCGTTCGTGATGTCTCCCTGTTTTTCCGCGCCTTCTCCCCGCTGTTTTTCAAAATACAATTCAGGAAACATTCTTTTGAAGGCCTCGCTGTCATTTTTAATGAGCCAATTTATGATTTCATTATGGGTTATGACGATCGGTTTGACGCCCGGGTTTCGCGCGGCTTCAATGTCGCCGATCATACCGGAAGAATGCGGCCTTCCGTCCTCAACCACAAGAATAAAATCGCATTTTTTGAGGCGTTCGCGTCCGAGCTCCTGACCAAGTTTACGCTCGTCCGGATTAAAATCATCAAGAGACTCGCAGAAATAAAATCCGGTTGATTCGGGGTCGTATCCGTTTAAGATCGCCCACCTCGCGTATAACTTAGCCCTTTCTATATTTCTTAAAAAGTCAGCCCTTTTTTCATGATCCGTTTCGCCGGTTCCGCCGATTCTGCAGCAGATAAAAATTTTTTCTCGCGCTCCGTTCACGGCCCCCTCCTTGAAAGTTTTTCAAAAACAGTTAATCTAAATTTATTATGGCACAAAACTTAACCCGTCCAAATGAGGAAAGAACATTAGTACTTGTAAAACCCGATGGTGTCAAGCGCGGGCTAGTCGGCGAGATTTTGACCCGTTTTGAAAAACGCGGACTTAAAATAATAGCTTTAAAAATGGTTTGGCCGACCAAAGAGC
>CAZNNT010000051.1:0-1827 GCA_964574495.1 uncultured Candidatus Saccharibacteria bacterium | reverse complement strand
TCAATAACTTCGCGCGCCTTGCCTTCGTATTTAGCGAAGTAATCTTTTTTGCGCGCCTTTTCCGCGCGCTCGTTGCGGGTGAGCGGCTTTTTGCCCCAAGCCACATGGCAGATAAGATCAAAGGCGTCCAAGTCCCGGCCGACTTCGGCGGAAAGTTCGGCGAAAAACACGCCGCGTTCTTCAAGCTCTTTGAGGATTGCTTCTTTTTGTTCGGTCTTGGTCCATGCGGTTAAGAAGTCACCCAGCGAAGCGTAGCTTTGCAGAATATTTCGCTTGGTGTAGTCCTTAAGTGATTCGGTGATGAGTTTGCCGCGCTCGTCCATATACTGCACGCGCTCGTTGATTATCTTCACTTCCACGCCCAACGGGTAATATTTTTTCGGCTCGTCACGGACTATACCCTCTCCGGTTTTCGACGGGCCATATTCAATAATGGGTTTTTCCTCGGGGCCGATTTCTGTTCCGCCATCTTTTTCTTCGGGCGGTATAATCGGTCCTTTTTCTTTGGCCTTGAAAATTACCACCGGATCGCCGTCAAATTTCGGGTCGGCAAAAAGCTCCGTCGCTCCCCGAAAATCCATAATAGTAAAAAACATCTTGCCATAGTCCTCGCGCACGCGCGTGCCGCGGCCGATACCCTTCCGCGTCTCGATCCAAGGTAACACGAATGACTTTGTAGGGCGCAAGAAAGCCGTCTTCAATGCCCTGCCGCAATGAATAGGTATATACCGGATCTCCGAAATAGGTTTGGGTTGAGATATCGGCGGTTTCTTTGGGAGTGGCGGTTAAACCGATTTGGGTGGCGCCTTGATAATACTCAAGGACTTCCCGCCAGGCGGAATCTGCTCGAGCAACGCCGCGATGACACTCATCAACGATAACCAAATCAAAGAAATCCGGCGAAAACTGTTTAAAAATATTTTTTTCTTCTTCCATGCCGGTTAATCCTTGATACAGACCGAGATACACTTCATAGGCCTTATCAACTTGGCGATGCTGAATTTTTGTCATCTTGTCGCCGAAATGCCGGAAGTCGTTCATAATCGGCTGGTCAGCCAAAATGTTGCGGTCAACCAGAAAAAGAATTCGTTTTTTTACTCCGGCCTTCCACAAACGCCATATGATTTGAAACGCGGCGTAGGTTTTACCAGTACCGGTAGCCATCACCAAAAGCAGGCGGTTTTTACCTTTGACGATTTCTTCAGTGGCACGATTAATCGCAACCTGCTGGAAGTAGCGAGGCGACTTGCCGTCAATCTCCTGATAATAATCCTGGCCGATTACTTTTTCCTGTTCGGCGACAAGTCCTTTTGCTTTCACATAACGATTGTAAAGCGCATCTGGAGACGGAAATTTGTTTAACGAAAATTCGTTTTCAATGGGTTCTGTCTTAGTAATGCGGTTATGCTCAAGAAATGCGTCTCCATTGGAACTATATACAAAGGGGACATCAAGCGCTTCGGCATATTCAAGCGCTTGCTGCATACCGGCGCCGACTGGGTGCCTGTTATCCTTGGCTTCAATAATTGCAAGCGGCAAGTGGCCGCGGTGATATAAAACAAAATCAGCGCGTTTTTTCTCTCCGCGAAAAACGGTCTTGCCGCGCACGATAATCCGGCCGGCGGTAAAACTATACTGCTCGCGAATTTGCTTTTGCAAATCCCAGCCGGCGTTTGTAAGCGCCGGAAGAATGAATTTTGAGCAAATATCCTGCTCGGAAAGTTCTTTTTTTGAAAAGTCTGGCATAGAATTAAATTAAATATTCTTCTCTAAAACTAAGATGGCTGTTTTTGGTAATAATAATATGGTCAATTACTTCTATCCCCA
>CAZNNT010000050.1:0-1957 GCA_964574495.1 uncultured Candidatus Saccharibacteria bacterium | reverse complement strand
ACATTAACTTCTTTAAGCTTATCTATGTAACCCAGAATTGACTCAAGTTCTCGGGTTAATTCTTTTTCCTCTTTAACATCAAGCTTAATTCTTGCCAATTCCGCGGTTTTTTTTAATTCTTTTTCGGCAAACATTAAATTTATCCTACCTCAAAACAATCATCAAAAAAAGACCTCTTAAAGAGGTCTTTTGGCAGACGCGGGCTTTTGCAGTCCGACGGAAAAACTTTCTAACCATTTCTTTATTTTGCTTTTGCATGGAGGCAGAGGGTCCACAGCCGCAAAATAGAGGAAAGAGAGAAAGGCAGTAGAAGAAACATCATCTAAAACTTTAAAAAATATTACTCCTTTGGGAGAATTAATGGATAGCGGCAAAGAAATTCCCACCTCCAAAAGCGCAAGAAAAAGACCAAACAAACGCCATTTATAATTAAAGATTAGCGAACTAAAGAACTTCGCAGTGCCGGAACAAAGAGAGGCCGCCTCGGCCTTGTCACATTCAGGAAAATACCAGAGAGCCAAAACAGAAATGGAAAGTATCTTCATGATAGCCAAGTATAGACCCGCCTCGTATGCCAAAAGATTCGGAAAATAATAATTAGCTAAACCTGTTAAAACGCCAAAAGCGACCAATATCAAAGAGCATTTGGCAAGGAAGAAATTTGTCCTGCCGGTTAAACGCTGGAATCCGTGGCTAATCTTTGTAAAGAACGAAAGGATTTTTTTATCCAACTTCTCCATCCTCGTCTCCTTTTCCTTGAGGTTTTCACAAAATAAACCCGCATCCTTCTTGTCGGATTATATCAGATAAAGTCACGAAGTCAAGGAGTGTAATTTCACTTAAGTATTTTTAAAAATTTCATAACATCTTTAAAAATTCTTTTTCATCAATAATTTTAACTCCCAATTTTTTGGCTTTTTCGTATTTTGAGCCCGGGTCGAAGCCGGCGACCACGAAATCGGTTTTTGAAGAAACCGCTTCGGAAACATTGCCGCCAAGAGCGCGGATTTTGGATTTGGCCTCATCTCTGGACAGCGATCGCAAGCTTCCGGTCAAAACAAAGATCTTGGCAAAAAGCCGACCCTTGGTTTTCCCCCTCGCATTTTCAACTTTAACATATTTTAAAATCCTCTTTAAAAATTCTTTGTTATGCGCGTCCCGAAACCAATTATGAATGCTTTCGGCCACAATCCCGCCCACATTCGGTATTGCTTCCAAATCATCTCTTGAAGCGTTTTGCAGGGCTTTAAGAGACGCGAATCGCTCGGCCAAATCCAGAGCCGTTTCTTCCCCGACATGAAGAATGCCCAGCCCCAAAATAAATCTAACCAAACCTATGGCGCGCCTGGATTGTATGGCTTTTATGATATTTTCGGCTGATTTTTCTCCGAATCTTTCAAGCGGCCGTATATCGCCTTCTTTCAACGCGAAAAGGTCAGCCGCGTCTTGAATCAGGCCGTTATCCAAAAAGGCGTCTATTATTTTGGGGCCCAGGCCGTCAATGTCAAAAGCTCCGCGCGAAGCAAAGTGATACAGCGACTCACGGTGACGGGCGGAACATTTCGGATTAATACATCTTAAAATTACCCCTTCCCGCTTTAATTCTTCCCCGCAAACCGGACATTTTTTGGGCATACGGAATTCTTCCGTGTTTCTCGGCCTTAATTCTTTAAGAACTTTTTTAATATCCGGAATGACGTCGCCGGCGCGCCCGACAATAACAGTGTCGCCTATCCTCGTATCAAGCCTTTTAATTTCATCTTCATTATGCAGAGTCGCGCGGCTCACGGTTACCCCGCCTATTTGAACGGGCCTCAATACCGCGACCGGCGTAATGGCGCCGGTGCGCCCCACCTGCACTATTATGTCTTCAATAACGGTCGTTGATTCATGCGGAGTAAATTTAAAAGCAATGGCTCCGCGCGGAGTTTTGCCGACAACGCCCAAACGCCCGAAT
>CAZNNT010000049.1:0-2106 GCA_964574495.1 uncultured Candidatus Saccharibacteria bacterium | reverse complement strand
TATGGATATCATGACGATGCCGGCTGTCATAATTATTAATTCTATGATGACATACACACCGATAAAGAGTTTTGCTTTGAGTCCGAATTTCAATTTTTCCATATAGTTATTGATTCTGATTATGCAGATTATCATTCCGACTGCGGCAAGCAGTATAAGAGGCACCATTGTTTGAGACGGCAGTTTGATGCTCGGTATCAGTATAAGCGCGCTATAGATTAAAGACACGGCAGCCATATACACGAATCCGCTTTTGACTTTGTAAAAAATCCAACTAACCGCCCAGTCCGTTATGATAAGCGCGATTCCCGTGTATATAAGGCCTGAAATAATGATGAATGTTTGAATATCTTTTGCGCCGGCAAAAAATTTCATTGTTTCAAGATTTTTTTGCATCACCGTCAAGAAACAGTAAAAGAGAGCCCAGACATAAATTACGCCGGCCATTCTGGCGCCCAACATTTTCAGCGCTAGCATTGTCTACCCCTTTTCAAATTATCTATTTTATCTATTTCAATCGTACCTCCCCGAATTCAAAAGTCAAAGGCAGAAATACGCGATATGCTTATATTGATAAATGCGTTAAAATGATTTTATGCGAGAAAAAATAGTGGCGATTATCGGCGGAGGATTCGCGGGCGTCAGAGCCGCGCTGGACTTGGCGCGGCATAAACGCGACCTTAAAATAATTCTTATTGATAAAAACGGATATCACTCTTATACGCCGGATTATTATAAACTTCTTTCTCCGTCACCCGACCACAAAGAGCATTTTAGTCGGGCTAAATTCCGCCTGATGTTTTCAAGCGTAACTATACCGCTTGCTGAAATTTTTGAGGGCAGCGAAAATGTTGAAATTATGATTGCCGAAGCGGACGGATTCAATTTTAAAAATAAATCCGTCAAACTGGCTTCGGGAGAAGAAATAAAATACGACTGGCTGATTATCGCGGCCGGGTCAGTCAGCAATTTTTACGGCATTCCGGGTCTGAAATCGCGCGCCTTGGAATTTAAAACCACGGCCGATTCTTTAAATGTCAGAAACGCCATTGACGAAGTTTTTTCGTGCAAGGCCAAGCAGGAGGCGATTAACATCGTGGTTGGGGGAGGCGGCTTTACCGGCTGCGAGGTTGCTTCGGAAATTATTAATTTCACGGACCAGCTTTCGTATTTGCACGGCCATCCGAAAGACAGCGTCCGCGTTTCAATTATTGAAGGTTCGGCTATGATTCTCGGGGCCTTGGGCGAGTGGGCCAGAAAAAAAGCCGAGGAGCGCCTGAAAAATTTGGGAGTGAAAATCATTGTCAGCGATCCGGTGGTGGACGTTCAAGACGGAATTATTTCTTTAAAAAGCGGACGGCCCGTCGCTTACGATGTTTTGATATGGACCGCCGGAGTCAAAGCCAATGATCTTGCGGAAAAAATAACCGATATTGAAAAGGGTAAAGGTTCTTGCATCGTCGTTGATAAATATCTGCATCCGGACAAGCGCGAGGATATTTTTGTCTTGGGAGATATCGCTTATTGCGAAGGTTTTGACAAAAAGCCGCTTCCCATGACGGCTCAAACGGCGATTTCGCATGGAATTTACGCCGCTTATTCCGTAAAAAGAAAACTTTGCGGCCGGAAGGTTTTTAAATACCATCCGCGCCAGTCGCGTTTTGTCATGCCCCTCGGAGGAAAATACGCCGTAATTGATTTGGGTTGGTTAAAATTAAGCGGACTTTTTGGCTGGTTTTTAAAACGCTTCATCGCTTTGGGCTATTTTTTGAGCATTTTGCCTTTCAGAAAAGCGTTAAAAATCTGGCTTTACGGCGCGAGGTTTTAGGGGCCTTTGATTTCATGGGTTTTAAGTGGTAGTTTTGGCTGATAATGTCCCGGCTTTTGGAAATAAAAAATTTGCGTGTCGGCATTGAAAGTAAGCCGATTTTAAAAAACATAAATTTCACGCTGAATTCCGGCGAAACCCATGTGATAATGGGCCCTAACGGTTCGGGCAAAAGCACTTTGGCTATGAGCATTGCCGGACACCCCGATTATAAAATTCAAAAAGGGGAGATAAATTTCAACGGTAAAAAAATAAACGCTTTAAAGCCCGAAAAGCGC
>CAZNNT010000048.1:230-2476 GCA_964574495.1 uncultured Candidatus Saccharibacteria bacterium | reverse complement strand
CGCTTGGCCAAAGCCGCAATTGGCAAGAGCTTAGCTCTGCCCACTAGGGCTGACAAGAGCTTAGCTCTGGCCACTAGGGCTGCATTCAGTTGTGTTTTTCCTCCGTCAACCACGATTAAATTCGGTTTAGGCCAATCGTTATGGGTCAAACGGCGTGCCAATACTTCTTTGAGCATTGCCGTGTCATTCGGTTTATTTCCTGTTTTTATCCTGAATTTTTTATACTCTTTTTTATCCGGCATGCCTCCGGTAAAAACAACCATTGATCCGGTTGCCTGCTTGCCTTGCAAGTTTGAAATATCAAAAAATTCAATTCTTTCGGCGCTCTTTAATCCGAGAATTGTTTTTAAATAATTCAAACCTTTTTCTCGCCACGATTCTTCGTCCCGGGATAAAAACGGCCGGTGTGAGAAAATATTTTCAAGCGCTTTAATCGCGTCTCTTAATTCGGCCGCGGTTTCATATCTTTTTTCGGCGGACGCGACTTTCATATCCCGAAGCGTTTTTTTAATAACCGATGAATAATTTCCGGAAAGAATTTTTTTGATTATTTTTATATTTTCTTTATATTTTTTAGCGCGCGCCTTCGCGTTCGGATAAAATTCGGGCCATTTATTTTCCTTCAGGCAGCAAATCCCGAGGCAGCGGCCGATCGCGGCTTGCTGGCAGGGACGGGAATGTTTTAGTCCGCCCATAATCGCGCATTGACAGTAGGGGAAGGCGCGGCGCAAGTTTTTCAAAACGGTCTTTATCGCCCATCCGTCAGTAAACGGCCCCACCTTACCCGACATCGGATGTCGAGTAAGGTGGGGTTGGTGGGTTATATAAATTTTTGGGAATTTTTCGCGCGAAAACGCGACATAAAAATATTGTTTATCGTCGCGCATTAAAACATTGTATTTCGGGCGATATTTTTTGATGAGCGCGGCCTCCTGTATCAAGGCCTCAATATCCGAATTCAATTCGCGCCAGGAAATTTTTGAGGCCTCTTTGAGCATAGCTTGTTTTCGGCTGTCAAAATCATCGTGTCTGAAATATGAGAGCAGGCGCATCCTTAAATTTTGCGCCTTTCCTATATATATGGTTTTCCCCGCGCTATTTTTGAAAAAATATACTCCGGGAGTGAGGGGGGCATTAGCTACTTGATTTTTGTTTATCATTATGGTATTATATAACCGGACAGGATTTTTGGCAATTCCACTAACAGAAAGAAGGGGTAAAGAGATGAGCGAAAAACGTAAGCCCGAGGAGCGATTACGGGACCATCTGCTTTTTGGGATGGGGCTATTAATAGAAGGGCTGAAACAGGTTTTGTTCATTGTGCATGCTCTGGGAGCGGTTGTGAAGCCAATCCCCGTGGAGTTTATATACGTAAGCATCGCGCTTGTCTATGTATGCTTACGTATAAAAAGAACCTGCAAGAACGGCGACGGTAACAAAGAATTGCCGGTGGACAGATATAAGGGAGAGGCAGTTGTCGCTCTTGACGGCATGGTTTGGTTTTTGATTTACATCCTTTATCTGTTTGGGTTCAGCGTCGTTACGAAGATTCCGGAGTTGATGACCTTAAACCTGATTTTCGTTCTGGGCCTGTTGGGCGTAACCAAGGGTTTCAAGGTCGGAGATCTTTTTGATTATCTCTTCTCGTTCATTAAAAAGGCGTTTGTCAAAGGTTCATAAAGAAGACAGATGGTCCCTCCGGCTGGATCCGCCGGAGGGGCTTTTACATTGACTTGTCCTTGACGCGGTTATATAATGGATAATTGTCCATTTTTTAAAATGAGCTCTCAAGACAAAAAAGGCCTCGTTGACTTTATCCGCATCAAGGGCGCGAAAGTCCATAATTTAAAAAATATATCGCTTGAAATACCTAAAAACAAACTGGTGGTAATCACCGGTCTTTCCGGTTCAGGCAAATCGTCGCTGGCGTTTGATACCGTTTATGCCGAAGCCGAACGCAGGTTCGTGGAATCCCTTTCAAGCTATGCCCGCCAATTTTTGGGTCTTCGCGAAAAACCGGATGTGGAAGCCATTGAAGGACTTAGTCCCGCCATTGCCATTGACCAGCGCTCCGTAACCAGAAATCCCCGTTCAACCGTCGGCACCATAACCGAAATTTACGATTATTTTCGTTTGCTTTTCGCGCGATTGGGAGAGCCCAGATGCCCTAATTGCCAAAAAGCCGTTAAAAAGCAGACGGCCGACGAAATCATCCGCAAGATTATGTCTTTGCCTAAGGGTATAGC
>CAZNNT010000048.1:0-220 GCA_964574495.1 uncultured Candidatus Saccharibacteria bacterium | reverse complement strand
TATACGCAGCCAAGTTTGACGTCAATAAAGAAGAAGCCGGAAATATTTGAAATTTTGGCGCCGGTGGTCAGGGGCAGAAAAGGCGAGCACAAAAAAATGTTTTCCGAAATACAAAAAAAGGGATTTTTGCGCGTCCGTTTTGACGGCGGAGTGATGAGGACCGAAGAAGCTCTGGATTTGGATATTGACCCGAAAAAGAAACATTCCATAGAAGTCGCGG
>CAZNNT010000047.1:0-2505 GCA_964574495.1 uncultured Candidatus Saccharibacteria bacterium | reverse complement strand
AAAGACGCCCTGCAAAGCGCCTGCGGAGCCCCTAAAATAAATCTTCCGGATTCGCTACAGTAAACTCGTCTCTGCGTATTTTCAAGACAATTGCCCCGAGCCATTCACAACCAAATCTTCAAAGACGGAAAAAATGAATTTTGCGTCACTCTTTTGATTTTTTACCGGAATATGGTAAAAGTAATAAATGGCGAAGGATATAATAATTTTTGATTTGGAGACAAAAAAAGAGTTTGCCGAAGTCGGAGGCAGAGAGCACCCCGAACTTTTGGGTGTTTCCGTGCTTTGCGCCTATTCTTATAATGCCGACAAGTATTTTTCTTTTGAGGAAAGCGAATTGGGTGAGTTTGAGAAAATACTGGCTGAAGCCGGTCTTGTGATAGGGTTCAACATACGAGGATTTGATTTGCCGGTTCTGCAGCCGTATATAAAGACCAACCTCAAAAAATTAAACACGCTTGATATGATGGACGGCGTGATTAATGCCGCCGGTTTTCGCGTGAGCTTGGATAATCTGGCCAAGACCACGCTTGGTTTGGCCAAAAGCGCCGACGGTCTTGAAGCGCTGGAGTGGTTCAGGCAGGGACGGATTCAGGAAGTTAAGGATTATTGTTTAAAGGATGTCGAAGTTACAAAGAAACTTTATGAGCACGGAAAAGAGTTTGGCTATGTTAAATTTATTTCGCGCTATTCTCCTGAGCCGGAAACTTTAAAAGTGGATTGGTCTATGGCTCCCGCCAAAGATAATCCGCAGCTTTCGCTTATCTGACCATGACACCCGAGCTTTCACAATTAAAATTTCATTCCGCCGATAAAATTATTTCTTTTACCGAGCTTATAAACGAGATTTTAAATTATGTCCAGTTAGACCCGAGACGCAATTATTCATTAATGATCGGTTCCGATTCCAGGGCTTCGGATGAAACCGAAATAGTAAGCGCCGTCGCCATCTGGAAAATCGGAAACGGCGGAAGATATTTCTGGACCAAGTCCGGAGTAGAAAAGTGCCCGACACTAAGAGACCGGATTTATAAAGAAGCGATGAAATCAATTACTTTGGCGCAAGAGATAAGAAGCGTTTTAAAAGACAGGGTGGGCGAGGATATGCTGTGGGACAATAAAATATCCGTGCATATTGATGTTGGAGAGGTGGGTCCGACCAAAGAATTCAAAGAAAGCGTTTTGGGAATGGCCAAGGGTTTCGGATTTGACGCGGTAATAAAACCTGAAGCCGTCGCCGCTTTCGTGGTCGCTGATCGCTATACTTAAAAGCCCTCATCGTTCAACGGATAGGACACAAGCTTCCGGAGCTTGTAATAGGGGTTCGAATCCTCTTGAGGGCGCGAAAAATTCATCCGGTCATTCGACCGGATGCCCCGTCGAATGACGGGGCAAATCCTCTTGGGGACGCATTTCGACAACTCAATATAAACAAAAAAAGCCCTAACGGGCTTTGGCTGATTATTTTTTGGGAGAGAATGATTCGCCACAGCCGCAAGTGCGGCTGGCGTTGGGATTTTCAAACCGGAAACCGCCGCCCATCAGGGAATGCTCGTATGTCAGGGTCGTCCCGCTAAGGTAGAGCAAGCTTTTTTGGTCAACAACCACTTTGATTCCTTCAATTTCAAAAACCTTATCGTTGTCTTTGATTTCCGTGTCAAAGCCCAAAGTATAGGAAAGGCCGGAACAGCCTCCTCCCTGTACGCCTATTCTAAGAACATGATTTTGCAGATTTTTTTCTTCTTTTAATCTTTTGATTTCTTTTATCGCGGATTCAGTCAGTTTAATCATTTCTTTCCTCCTTGAAATCAAAGTTTTCTCTACTTATTATATATTAGATTCCGCCCATAGCTCAATTGGCAGAGCAGCGCCCTCTTAAGGCGACGGTTCTAGGTTCAACTCCTAGTGGGCGGACCAAGAAAAATTCTGGCTATTGACTTTTTTACTTTATTTTGATATACTTCTTTTGAAGTTCTAGAACCAGCTGTTATTCCGTCAAACAAAGAGAGGAGGGAAACAATGTTTCGATGCGATGGAGGACATCAAACGGGGCCGGGCACCAAAATGGTCCGCCGGCCAACGGAGATCCGGGAAGTAACCACTTCCCACATGACGCTTGGCGACCGCGGACATCTCTTGCCCGTCGCAGTCGGTCGCGGCTTCGAAACGTCAAAGGAGGGAAGGTTTTGCCCCGAATGCGCGGCAGACGCGCCCTCCCCGCGGGTCACCGGTCAAAAGACCGTGACACATGTCATCGGGGCCTGAATTTTTTCGGTGGGCCCGTAGCTCAATTGGCAGAGCTATCGGCTCATAACCGATTGGTCCTCCGTTCGAATCGGAGCGGGCCCACCATACAAAAAGCCGTCACGCAGTTGCGTGGCGGCGGTTTTATTTTTTATCAATATATTTTCAATCAATCGGAACCCAGCTTAAGTCCAGAATCGTGCGGGTCGGGCGCTCGGTCCTGAAAACAGGCCTAATCGGCATGCCGATATACGGCTCGCC
>CAZNNT010000046.1:0-2694 GCA_964574495.1 uncultured Candidatus Saccharibacteria bacterium | reverse complement strand
TACTGATCAACAGAAACCTCTGTCACGCCGGGAATTTCCATGATCTGCCTGACGACCAGAGCTCCTGTCGTGCCCAGAGCGTTCAGGTGCTCGGCACATTCTGGCCTGTTGACCGGCCGGTAGAAAGCGCTGGATCTTGGAAGCACAGAAACTTCCTCCGTGAGATGGTACTGCTTGCAAAACGGGTTGCTTTCGAACTGTTCCACCACGATTGTCCCCTTCATCGTCATTCCTCCTCGTCAGGGGGTTTAAGGTACATGTCTAGGACGGGCCAATCCCGCCCCAGCCATTGTTACTCTTTAATTATAGCACCTTGAAGTCGACATGTCAATACATAGCTTGTCGCGCTTTTATAGACGAAACAAATTTTTCAGCATAGCGCCCGATAACCTCCAAACATTCTTTATCGCCCTTGGCGCATTCATCGCCTACATCGCCGTAAATTAAAATCTTATTTAACAATCTCGGATCGCCCACCCTTTCCTCTTTGCTTAATGGCGTGTCCGTCGTCACATCTCCTGCTATTCTTATTTTTTTCTTCTTTGCGGGATCAAGATAAGAAACAAAAAAATCAATACCCCTGGCATCCAATGTTGTGTCGAGTGCCGGGAAAACGCCCACGGCATTCATTTCATCTTCGGTTTCCAAATCAAGCTGGTCAATAATCTCTATGCGTAAGTCCCTTAGAAACGCTCTTTTGGGTTGAGTGGGATCGCCGGCATAATATTTTTCAAATTCTTTAAAAAGACGGGAATTGTTTTCTACGCAAGAAGGATCACGTAAGCATCTAAGGGATTCTTGGGGTGTGTCCGGGCGAAAATCGGGTCTGCCGATCAGGTCCATTTCATATTCTCTGCCTTCCCTCATGGGAGGCGCCGATTCATATTTAATCGCCATATTTGAAGCATAGTTCTTTTTATAAAAAATAAAAGAGGCGTTTCACAACCGTTTCTTTACAAAATAAAGCCGCTATGTTAAATTTTAAAACTAATTATGGAAATTCAAATTAAAAAATTGCCGAAATCAGAAATTGAAATATCCGGAGAAATTCCCGCAGACGAATTTGAGGCGCATTACCAAAGCGCTCTTAAAGAACTGAACGAAAAATCATCCGTTGCGGGGTTCAGGCCCGGGCATATTCCGGAAAATATGCTTGTTGAAAAAATAGGCGAAGATTCGGTTTTGGAACACGCGGCCGAACACGCGCTTGAGGAGGCATATCCGAAAATACTTGAAGAAAATAAAATTGATGCCTTGGGACAACCGCGAATAACCATAACTAAAATAGCGCGTCAAAACCCCCTGGGTTTTAAGATTCAAACCGCGGTTTTGCCCGAAATAAAACTTCCCGACTATAAAAATATCGCCGCAGGCATTAGCGCCCGCATAGATGAGATAAAAGTGGAAGAAAAAGAAATTGAAGAGGCGCTTAACTTTTTAAGAAAATCCAAATCCAAAAACACCGAGAACACCGAGTCGCAAAACACCGAGTCACATGATTCGGACGGCCGTCCGAATCAGATTACTGGGACGAATCAGATTACCGAGACGAAAAAACCGGAGGGATTGTCGGAGGGGCCGGAAAGCGACGATGAATTCGCAAAAAGTTTCGGCCAGCCGGACCTTAATGATTTAAAAAAACTTCTTGAAGAAAACATAAGACAGGATAAAACAACTAAAGCGCGCGAGTCGCGTAGAATGGAAATAATGGATAAAATTTCATCCTTAGTCGTTGCGGAAATTCCCCGGATTTTAATTGATTCAGAAAAAGAAAAAATGGCTTCCGAACTTCATTCTTCCATAGAAAATATGGGTATGAAATGGGAGGACTATTTGAGTCACATTAAAAAAACAGAAGAAGAATTAAAGAAAGATTGGGCGGGCGAAGCCGAAAAACGCGCCCGTTACGCTCTGATTTTAAGAGAGATCGCGAATGCCGAAAGCATCGCGCCGTCAGACGAAGAATTAAACGGTTTTGTCGCAAGTTCTCTCGCGCAATATCCCGCGCCCGAGCGCGCCAAAATTGACAAAGAGCGTTTTAAGGACTATGCTTACGGTATATTAAGAAACGAAAAGGTTTTTAATTTTTTGGAATCCAAAACTAAATAAAAATGGACGAAGAATACTATAATTATTTAATTCCGACCGTAATTGAAAAATCGCAATTCGGCGAGCGGGCTTACGATATTTATTCGCGGCTTTTAAAGGAGCGAATTGTATTCGTTTCGGGCCCCATTGCCGACCCGATTGCCAATACCGTAATAGCCCAACTTTTATTTTTGGAATCGCAAGACCCCAAAAAAGACATTTCGCTTTATATAAATTCTCCTGGCGGTTCGGTTTCGGCGACTTTAGCGATTTATGACACCATGCAGCATGTTAAGCCGGATGTTTCAACCATCTGCGTCGGATTTGCCGCATCGGGCGCGGCCATTCTTTTAGCCGCGGGCGCCAAAGGCAAGCGTTTTTCCCTGCCAAATTCGGAAATAATGATTCATCAGGTTATAGGCGCGGCCGAGGGGCAGGCGACTGAAATTGAAATATCCGCGCGCCACATTTTACGAGTCAAAGAAAAGTTAAATAAAATTCTTGCCGAGCATACTAACCAGCCATTGGATAAAATAGAAAAAGACACTGACCGCGATTTTTTTATGGATGCCGACGAAGCCAAGAAATACGGCATTCTGGATAAAA
>CAZNNT010000045.1:0-2762 GCA_964574495.1 uncultured Candidatus Saccharibacteria bacterium | reverse complement strand
GAAAAACGCGGACTTAAAATAATAGCTTTAAAAATGGTTTGGCCGACCAAAGAGCACATTTCCGGCCATTATCAGGGCGAGGACGAGTGGCTGGAAACAATAGGCGAGAAAACTAAGTCGGCTTTTGAAAAACAGGGCTTGGATTTGATGGAAAAAATGGGCACGAATGAAGATAAAGAGATAGGAAGAAAAGTAAAAGGATGGCTTGAGGACTTTATGACCTCTGGGCCGGTGGTGGCCATGATTATTCAGGGGATGCACTCTATAGGCACTGTTCGAAAGATTGTTGGCCACACTTATCCCATTGAATCCGCTCCCGGCACGATTCGCGGCGATCTTTCAGTGGATACGCCGACCGCGGCCAATGTGGAAGGCAGGGCGGTACGCAATTTAGTGCACGCTTCGGGGGATGAAAAAGAAGCCGCGCATGAAATATTGCATTGGTTCGCGCCGGAAGAAATACACGGTTATAAAAGAGCCGATGAAGATGTGATGTTTTGAGGATGTGCGCAAAATAAAAATGCCCTGCAGTTGCAGGGCATTTTGCTAGTCGCCGAAAATATCAACGCTCCAATTTTCAAGGAATTCTTTGAGGTCCGATTTGAATTGTCCCGCGTGGCTGCCGTTCAGTAGCCGATGGTCAAAAGCCAGATTTAGAATCACTTTTTTCCCTTCGGCCGTATCCCTTACGGCGCCGATCGCCAGTGTCGCGATTTGGTGGTCCGAAAGTATTGAATTACCCCACAATATTCCGAACTTGCCGACATTGGTGATGGTGAAATTTCCTCCGCGCAGTTCATCCGGCAAAACCTTTTTGCCGCGGCTTCTTTCGGCCAGATCGTTTATGGCGAGCGCCAATCCCGAGAATTTCATCAAATGCGCGTTTTTGACCACGACCTCAAGCAAATCATCATTGGGCAAGGCCACGGCAAGAGCCAAATTGACATAGTCCTTTTTGAAGTAGGTCTCGGCTTTTTCCAGCGCGTCTACAAAATCGCTAAGCGAGGACGAAGCGGGAATTTTTTCTTCAATTTCGCTTCTTAATTTATGATGTTCTTCCCGCATCAGCGTTCTGACAGCGGCAAAAGCAAAATAGTGCGTCAAGGTAAGTTTGGTTTTGAATCGTTTTTCGAATTCTTCCTTGTTTCGTTCGCGGTCATCGCATATCCTCGTTACGTCCGCTTCTATATTGTCGTGGATGGTTGGTTTAAGGTGATTACGCGTCATTTTAGCCGCCACGATTTTTTGAATGGACGAAAACGGAATTCTTTCAGTGCGGGAGTTTTCCGTTTCTTCCATTTCTTTGGTTTTGGGCGCGATTGCGACGCTCGGCGCGCGCCTTTTTGGATTCACGGGCAGAATATTTTCTTCCGCGGCCGAGAGAATATCTTTAAAGTTCGGCAAATAGGCGTTTTCCAGATTGGGGTGGTGAGGTATCGGGATAAACGGCGCGCCCACCACTGTGGGCGGGGCATCAAGCCAGTCAAACATTTCTTCCGAAATCATCTGCGCTAAGGTCATCCCTAAGCCGCCGATTTTCTTTCCTTCGTGCGCGATTATTACTCGGCCGGTTTTTTTAACCGATTCCGAAATCATTTCCCAATCAAACGGCACAAGCGAGCGCAAATCCATAATTTCCGCCGAAATCCCTTTTTCTTTTAGCTCGTCTCCGGCTTTCAGCGCTTCAAAAAGCATCGGGCCGTAGCTGATTATCGTAATATCTTTGCCCTCGCGAAGCATCCTGGCCTTGCCGATTGGCAGAACATGGTCTTTGTCCGGCATTTCCAGATCAAGTTCTTCCGGATATTTTTGCGGAGAAAGTCCGTAAAGCCGTTTCCATTCAATAAAAATCGTCGGCGTTTCGGCTCTGATCGCGGCTTTTAGCAGGCCTTTGGCTTCGGCCGGCGTTGAGGGCGCGAGTATTATTAATCCCGGTTCGCCAAAAAATGTGGCTTCCGGCGAAACCGAATGATAGGCGCCCGCGCTCCCGATAATTCCGGAGGGCATGCGGATAACCAAAGATAGTTTCAAGCCGTGTCTATAATGTAATGGAGCGGCGTAATTTAGTATCATTTTTAAGGCCTCGGTCGCGAAGTCCGCGAACTGCATTTCACAAATCGCTTTCCCGCCTCTTAGCGCTATGCCTATTCCGTTTCCGACAATCGAGGATTCGTTTAAAATCGTGCCGATTACTCTATCGGGAAAACGCTTCGGCAAGCCAGTCGTGATTTTAAACGCGCCCTCCGCTCCTTCCGGCCTGCAGATATCTTGTCCCAGAGTGAAAAGCTCCGGGAATTTTTCCATTTCTTCATGATGGGTTTCGGTTATGGCTTTGGCGTAAGTAATTTCGCATTTCATGGCTGTCTCCGTCTCTCTATTTTTTCAAGCCATTCCTGTGCCGCGGCGCAAGCGTAAAGGCCGGAAAGAAGATTTGCGGCCTCCGGCTCCGGAGATTTTTGCGCGAATTCCAGCGCGTTTTCAATTTCTTTCGCGGCTTCGTCTTTTTCTTTTTGGATTTCGGACTCCGGCACGATGCCTTTTTCTTTCAGATATTCTTCAAATCGTCCAATCGGTTCAACGGCAGACCATTTGGCCCATTTTTCTTTATCGTCGTATTTTTCACGGGGGTCGTAAATTGAATGTCCGCAGAGGCGATAAGTGACGCATTCTTGAAGGACCGGAGTTCCTGAAAGCGCGATTTCACGCGCCATTTTCGTCAAAGCATAGACCGCGAGGACATCCGTGCCGTCAACGCAAAAACC
>CAZNNT010000044.1:0-3333 GCA_964574495.1 uncultured Candidatus Saccharibacteria bacterium | reverse complement strand
CGGCTGAGCAAGTCCGAATCATAATGTTTCTTGATGTCAATGCCGGGGAAATAGAAAAAGAGCTTAAAAATTTTAGTCCGCTGGTGAAAATTGTTCGCGTCGGCCATAGATTTCATCGTTTGTCGGATAGGGAACTCATTAGGCGTTTTGAAAAAATAACCGCGGAAAATTATAGCAAAGACAGCGTTTTTGTTTTGACTCACGACCAGAGATTTGAAGAAGAAACCGGTTTTAAGCTTTTGGAAAGCCCGATTACCATAATCAAACTCCCTTCGCCGTCGTTGGGAAAATGTTTGTTTAAACAAGCGGTGGCCGATCTGAAATCATTTTTAGACGCGCTTCTGTCGTTCGGCCGGCCAGTGAAGTTCCACGGCGTCATATGTATTGAATAGAGCTCCGCCCGGAGCTCTTTTTTAAACGCGGCATATGTGGATAATAAATTTTCAGAAACATTGTATAATTAATTTATTATTAAATAATTTTGTTTAAACAAATGGCTAAAATGTCTAACGGCGGTTCCAACGGCAAGGGAGGATTATTTTTAAATAAGGATTTTTGGTCTCATTGCGAGGCCGTGTACTATTTTTTAATCGTTTTTTTAGCCGCGCTTATTTTTTGGCTTGGGGCGAAATTTTTTAACGAAGTCAAACAATTATCCAGACCATCGCTATCAAGCCCGGCCATTTCGGTTAGCGCGGAGGGCAGTGTTTTCGTCCGTCCGGATGTCGGCGTGGTTTCTTTTTCGGCTTCATCCGAATCATCAAGCGTTTCCGAGGCCCAAAAAAAGTCGGCCGCAGCCATAAACGAATCCGTGAAATTTATAAAGAATTCCGGAGTTGAAGATAAGGATTTAAAGACCACTTCATATACCATTCAGCCCATTTATGATTATCCGAAGGGACGGCGCGAGTTTCGCGGCTACGAGGTGCGTCAGACCATGGAGTTAAAAATCAGGGACTTGGGCAAGACCGGCTCTATTTTGACCGGGCTCGCCGCTTTGGGAATAAATGAAATCGGTTCGCTTGTTTTTAAAGTGGATAATCTTGAGGAAGCAAAAAAACAAGCGAGAGAAAAAGCCGTGATTGACGCGAAAAAGAAAGCCGTTGATTTGGCCGCGTCTCTCGGAATTAAACTCGGGAAAATGGTTTCGTTTAATGAATTTTCCGGAGGTCCCATTCCCATATTCGCTCTGGAAAGTTTTGGCAAGGGCGGAGATGCTTCTTCCGTAACGCCCGCGACTCCTACGGGCGAAAATGAAATTACAATCTCCGTAAATATGTCTTTTGAAATTAAATAGACGTTTCGGCTACGAGATTTGAATTTAGATCAAAAAGTTTTATGGTTTCCCGGACGTCAGACCAAATTTCCTGGGTTTTCTGGAGATAAACCCTCCACTCGCCGGAAAAAAATTCTTCATCGTTTTTATGCCCCTCCACGCAGGCGGCATAGCTAAGGCGTTCGTCAATAAATTCCCGGCATTTGAAATCGGCTTCCGCCGGAATATCCGATGGAGCCGGCGTCTGGCAGACAGGCAGCGTTTTTAAGTATAAAAAGCAGGCGTCGTTTTGCGCGTCTGCTCCTTTTTCTTCATCCGGGTCGGGGCACTTTTCCGGCAGACGCGGGTTGAATTGGTAAATGCGGTTAAAATATCCCGTGCAAAGATTGGGTCTGAAGCTCGTGTTTATCGGGCTTTTTCCCGTAAGGATGATTGCTTTTTCGCCCGGTTTTAAAACGATGTTTTCCTGGGTATTTATTCTGCCGGAATAAGGCAGCGCGGAACCCGTCGGAATTAAAAATACATTTCCCTTGCGATTCTGGAGTTTCCAGCCGGTTATATTTACGGGAGCGGTATTGGAGTTATCGGCCTGAATTTCTATGTATTCGTTTTCCGGATCGTCCGCTCTCGCGTTTGAACCGTAAATTCTGACTATTTTGGTTTCTTGCGTTTTTCCGGTTTCGGAAATTTTTTCGTCAGACATTTGACTGCCGGTTTCCACGACGCTCGGTATCAGAGGCTGCTGGATTAAACTGCCGCCCGAAATCCACAGAATAGCGATTAACGCTATGCCTAATATTATTAAAATTACGCTTCCGGCACTGCCCATATGTTTTTAGTATAGCTATTTTGGTAAAATAAAAAAATGCCGGAAAGAATAAATTTAAGAACAGCCGATGACGTCAATATCGCGGGTGACCACTATCGGGGCGAAGCGGGAAGCCCGGGCGTTTTGATGCTACACATGATGCCGGCGGATAAAAAGAGCTGGGCGGGATTTGCCAAAAAACTAAACGAGGCCGGGTTCGGCGCGCTGGCCATTGATTTAAGAGGGCACGGAGAATCGGAAGGAGGCCCGGACGGCTATCGCGATTTTTCTGACGCTGAGCATCAAAAAAGCATTGAGGATGTCCGCGCGGCCGTTGGTTTTATGACCGCCGAAAAGCATTCCAAAATTTTCTTAGCCGGCGCCTCTATCGGCGCGAATCTGGTTTTGCAGTATTTAGCGGAATCGGATGGGGTTTCGGCGGCCGTATTGCTTTCGGCTGGCCTTAATTATAAAGGGATAGAAACATTGCCGTTGGCAAAAAAAATCAGACCGGAGCAAGGCGCGTTTTTTATCGCAGCCAAGGACGATGTTCGTTCCGGCGGAGCGGCAGATGAAATGTCCCAAAATATTTATGACACAGCAAATTGCCGCAAAAAGATTAAAATTTATGATGTCGGCGGACACGGCACGGATTTATTCAGCGCACACTCCGAACTTATGGATGATATAATAAACTGGCTTAAGGGATTTATAAATTAAAGGTCGTTTTTTATTTTTTTAATTTAAATTATGCTGAATTTATTTCCAGGATTTCTTGATTATGGTTTTTTCGCGCCCCTCCTGTTACGCTTAATCGTTGGTTTGATTTTTGTTGCTCACGGATATCCGAAACTTTTCGGCGGGTTTAGTCAGACCGCGGGATTTTTCGAATCCGTCGGAATTAAGCCCGCTAAATTCTGGGTTTTTGTGGTGGGGGTCGTTGAATTTTTCGGCGGAATCGCGTTGATTGTCGGTTTCGCCACCCAGCTTGCGGCTCTGCTTATCGCGATTGATATGCTGGTTGCCATTTGGAAAGTGAAAGCGAAACAGGGTTTTGTCGGCGGCTATGAGTTTGATTTGACGCTTTTGGTCGCGGCCCTTTCTTTGGTTTTGACCGGCGCTGGCGCTTACGCCATAGATTTACCTCTTTAAGCCGCAAAATTCATTTTTTTCCGTCTTATTTTGCGAATCCGGAAATTCATTTTAGGGTACGTTTGAATTTCCAGCGAAATTCAAACTCCGTCCTCGG
>CAZNNT010000043.1:1876-4014 GCA_964574495.1 uncultured Candidatus Saccharibacteria bacterium | reverse complement strand
CCACATCAAGCAGCAAGAAAAGACACCTCAAGGAAGAGGTGTCTTTTTCGTTTCACTTTGCTGAATAAATAACTTAAACAAATAGCGGAGCGAGCACCAATGTCAGCGTGGCGAGCAGTTTTATCAAAACATGAAGCGAAGGACCGGCCGTATCTTTAAACGGGTCGCCGACCGTATCGCCGGTTACCGCGGCCTTATGCGGGTCCGAACCTTTTCCGCCCATATTGCCTTCTTCAATCCATTTTTTAGCGTTATCCCACGCGCCGCCGCTATTATTCATAACAGTCGCAAGTAAAACCCCGGCAATAGTTCCAATCATCAAAAGTCCTGCTTCGGCTTCGGCTCTTAACAAAAGTCCGACCGCAACCGGACCGACAATGGCAAGAACTCCGGGCAAAATCATTTCTTTCAAAGCGCCTCTGGTTGTTATGTCAACCGCTTTTGAGTAATCCGGTTTTTCGGTTCCGGCCATAATTCCGGGTCTTTCGCGAAACTGCCTGCGGACTTCGTTAATAATATAGTAGGCGGAGCGGCCGACGGCGCGAATAGCCAAAGCCGAAAAAAGAAAAACAATCATAGCGCCGAGCATCCCGCCGACAAACACCTCAACTTTAGCCAAATCTACGACGGTTAAATGCACCTCTTCAAGATATGCCGAAAAAAGTAAAAACGCCGCAAGCGCCGCCGAGCCGATAGCATAGCCCTTGGTCAGGGCCTTGGTGGTGTTTCCGGCAGAATCCAATTTATCCATCACGTCGCGATATTCTTCCGACTCTCCGGACATCTCAACAATGCCCGCGCCGTTATCGGTAATGGGGCCGAAAACATCCATAGCCAAAATGTAGGCGGCAGTGGCAAGCATGCCCATTGTGGCCACGGCCGTTCCGAAAAGTCCTCCGCCGGGAATTCCCGAAAGTTTTCCGAAATAAAATGAAGCAAGGAGAGCCGCGCTTATAGCCAGCACCGTCAAAGCCGTTGATTCAAGGCCGACGGAAAATCCGGAAATAATATTTGTCGCGGGCCCCGTTTCGGATGATTGGGCGATGGAGCGAACCGGCCTGTGGCGCGAATCGGTATAATATTGAGTGATGTAAACGAAAACCAAACTGGTCAGCATGCCGACGAGCCCCGCGGCAAAAAACCACATATTGCCCAGCAGATATTTAGTGGTGAAGAAAAAAGCGATTACGGCAAGTCCCAGGGTCAAATAATATCCTCGGTTTAATGCCGCCATAGGGTTTTCATTTTCTCGGGCGCGAACGGCAAAAAGTCCGATTATACTCGCGACCAGTCCCAAAGCCCGCAAAACCAGAGGAAACATTATTCCGCCGATGCCGAAAAAAGGAAAGAGCGCGGCACCCAAAATCATGGCGCCTATGTTTTCGGCCGCGGTTGATTCAAAGAGGTCCGCTCCACGGCCGGCGCAATCGCCGACATTATCGCCGACAAGGTCGGCTATAACCGCCGGATTTCTGGGGTCGTCTTCGGGAATACCCTGTTCAACTTTTCCGACAAGATCGGCTCCGACATCCGCGGCTTTGGTGTAAATCCCGCCGCCCAGCTGCGCGAAAAGCGCGACTAAAGACGCGCCAAAACCATAGCCGACTATGAGCGTGGGAATTTTTACGACATCGTAGCCGAGAAATTTATAAAAAAGAAACAATCCCGAAATTCCGAAAAGCGAAAGAGCCACGACTATGATTCCGGTTATGGCCCCCCCGCGAAAGGCCACTTGCATGGCCGAATTAAAACCGCTTTTGGAAGCCGCGGCCGAACGAAGATTGGCCGTAGTGGACATTTTCATCCCCACAATGCCCGCGATAGCCGACGAAAGCGCGCCTAAAATAAAAGCGAAAGCGGTCTGCCATCCGAGTTCAGAATCGCCCGTGAAAGTGTAGACCAAAAAAAGGGCCAGAGCCAATAAAAGAGAAATCCAGCCGATGGTTTTATATTGCCTTTTGATAAAGGCGTTCGCGCCAATCTTTATGGCCGAAGCCACCTCGCGCATTTTGTCCGTGCCCAGCGGCTGTTTTTTTATCCACGAAACAAGCCACCAGACAAAAAAGAGCGATACAAACGCCACTATAATAGGAAAGGATTCAAGCATATGCTTTAAAATTTTAAATTAAGCTGATAAA
>CAZNNT010000043.1:0-1776 GCA_964574495.1 uncultured Candidatus Saccharibacteria bacterium | reverse complement strand
TATAATAGGAAAGGATTCAAGCATATGCTTTAAAATTTTAAATTAAGCTGATAAAAAGTTATTCGCTGTTTTCAATTTTTTCTCCCGAAACCTCTCCTTCTTCCGAGGCCTGGGCTACGGATTCGCCTGCTCGCGACTGAATGTCTATTTTCCACCCGGTAAGCCGCGCCGCGAGCCGCACATTCTGCCCTCCCCTGCCTATAGCCAAAGAAAGCTGGTCTTCATCCACCACGACCGTCGCGGTTTTGGTTTTTTTATCTATGTTCACGTCCAGAATTTTAGCAGGCGATAAAGAATTGGATATAAAAACCTCCGGGTCATCCGACCATTCCATAATGTCTATTTTTTCTCCCCCCAATTCCGAAATGACTGTGGAGACGCGAACGCCGCGCTGCCCTACTGCCGAGCCGACAGGGTCAATGCTTTCGACGTTGGAAGCGACCGCGATTTTTGACCTCGCCCCGGGTTCACGGGCAACGCTTTTGATTTCAACGGTTTTGGCCGCCATTTCCGGCACTTCCAATTCAAAAAGTTTTACCAAAAATTGCGGATGGGTCCGTGAAAGATAAAGATTTGTTCCGCGGGGCGTTTTTTCCACCATATACAAAAGCGCTTTTATCCTTTCGCCAATGCGGTAGCGTTCCCCGCGTATCTGTTCTTCGGAAGGGAGAATCGCCGTTATTCTTCCCAAATCCAGAAAAACATTCCTTCCTTCAACTCTTTGCACTATGCCCGAGATAATGCCGCCCTCTTTCTTCTTGAACTCGTCATAAACCGATTCCCGTTCCGCTTCGCGCACGCGCTGAATTATCACCTGCTTTGCCGTTTGGGCCGCGATCCGGCCGTAATCCTCTTTGGCCTCAAGAGGAAAAGTCAATTCTTCGCCGGCCTTTACGCCCTTTTTTATTTTTTTCGCTTCGTCAATCATAATGTGGCGTTCGGGATTGAAACGCACTTTGTGTTCTTCGGTGGGGGCCTCTTCTCCGATGTCCTCCGGCTCAATATAGGTATTTTTTTTGACTTCTTCCTTTCCAAAACCGGCGCCTGATTGAGGCGCGCCCTCCTGTATGTCCTCCGAACTTTCGGCGGGTTCCTCTTCGGGCTTAAGCATTGATTCGTCCACGACAATTTTAACTTGCCAAAAGTCAACTTTGCCCGAGGACATATCAAATTTAGCCCGAACAATTTGGCCTCGTTTGCCGTAGTCCTTTTTATAAGCCGCGGCCAAAGCCATTTCTATGGTTTCCAATATTTTTTCTCTGGATATGCCGCGTTCAACTTCCAATTGTTCAAGCGCGGCCTGAAAACTTTTTAAATCCGATAGCATATTCTTTTTGATAATATTAATGCCCGCTTAGGAGCGGACAATAAAGGATACTTACATATTATATTCCCGTTTTAAAAATGTCAACCTCTGGTTGGGCCGCGCGCATTCCGGACGCCTCGCAGATATCGTGTTCGGAATACCGGCAGTCGGCTATCAGAGCAAGGCGAGGTTTTAGAAAAGCGAAGCGGTGTTTGTTTTTGAAAAGCTTTCGGAGGCGCAAAAGCATGGTTCAGCCCCTTTCTTATATGCCGAAGGCATTGGGGCTGATTTTGCGCCGAGAACGCAGGTCGGCTTTGCCCGCTGGGGCAAAGAACGACCGGTTTGAAAAAATAAATACCGCTTCGCCTAAAACCCGCCTTGCTCTGGATACGAACCAGGTTAAGACAACGGCCGCTGCCTGCGTGCTCGTCCTGCCTCACGACTTTTCCGGTAATACCAAGTTAATCTGG
>CAZNNT010000042.1:0-4226 GCA_964574495.1 uncultured Candidatus Saccharibacteria bacterium | reverse complement strand
GAAATTGTTGCTGAAGCTGCTGCTCCTGCTGTTGAAATTGTTGTTGATATTGCTGCTGATATTGCTGTTCGAATTGCTGCTGCCCCTGCTGTTGATATTGCTGTTCAAATTGTTGCTGGTATTGCTGCTGAAACTGCTCGCCAGACCCTTCCGGCGCTACGAATCCTTCAGGCGGCATCATCCCTTCTGGCGACTTAAAACCTTCAGGGGGCATAAAACCCTCCGGTGGCTTAAAACCTTCGGGGGGCTGACCTCCCTCAAATCCAGGCGGAAACCCGCCTTCAAATCCTGGCGGAGGTCCACCTTCAAATCCTTCCGGCGGCTGAAAACCTTCAGGGAACTCGCCATTAGGGCCGGGTCCTTCCGGTTTTGGCATAAATTGTTCAAAGCACTGCCTTATATTATCTCCCGCGCTTTCACTCGGAGAAACTGCGCCGGAGCGAATGCCCTCAACATCAATAATTCCTTCCAGGCAGGATTTTACTTCCGGCGGAGCGGAATCAACCATCTCCAATATCTGCTGTTTTCCTTCCTCCATCCTCTTCAAGTCCTCTTCTGAAATAAGCCCGTGCTCTTTAGCAAAACTAAAACATGTTTCTTGATTCGCGGGATTCTGGCAAAACCCTTCGCATTCTTCGCGGCCCCTGCAATTTCCCGGCCCCTTTCCGCCGGTTTTACGCGCCATTTCAACTTCTTCGGGCGCGATAAATCCCGCGGCTTCGGCAAAATCCAAACATTCATTAAAATGACTTTCTTCCGAACAATAGACATCGCACTCTTCCTTTCCGCCGCATGCCGGCGGTTTTATGCCTTTTTTAATGGCGGCCAGCATTTTTTTGGCATCTTCCAGTTCTCCGGGAGGAATCAAGCCGGCTGTTTCGGCAAAAGTAAGGCAGGATTCCATATTTCCCGGCTGAGAACAATACGCCTCGCAAGATTTTTTTCCCCGGCAAGGCGGAGGTTTTGCTCCGGCTTTAACCGCGGCCAAAACCTTTTTCGCGTCCTCCAATTCATTAGGCGGAATGAAACCGGCGGTTTCTCCGAAAGTGATACACTCCTCCATATGGTCGGAACTTTCACAATAAGAATCGCACTCATTTTTATTCTTACACCCGCCGGGCAGCGTGAGGCCGGACGCCAGAGCTTTTTGGACTTTCCTGGCTTCTTCCAGTTCATCCGGGGGCATAAGTCCGGTTTTCTCGGCAAAAGCCAGACACTCGTCAATACGGCTTACGTCATTGCAATATGATTCGCAGGAATCGGCGGATGTGCATCCTCCTGGACCCTTGGAGCCCGCGGCGATGAATTTTTTGGCTTTCCCGGCTTCATCTTTAGAAATCAAATTATGCTTCTCGGCAAAAGTAACGCAAGCGTTTATATTTGCCGGATCGTTACAGTAGGAGCGGCATTCGGTTTCATCCTTGCATCCGTTTAATTCCGCGACCGGATAAACTATTTCTATTGGGGTCTCGATACTGCTCGGAGCGGTCTTTGGGGAAACTGGAGCCGGGGCTGGAGCTGGAGCTGGAGCTGGGGCTGGGGCTGGAGGCGGCGGAGCGGCATTAGTAATTCTTCCGCGACTTATGCCGCCCTCGGGCGGCAGAAGTTCAAGCTGGGTAATATCGCCTTTGCAGTCGGTAATTTCGGCAAGAAGCGCCGGCGTAAAATCATCGGGGTCGGCAAAAGAAACATTATTATTTTCAAAGGTCTTGAGACAGCCGGCAAGTCCCGCGGAGTAAGGAAGTTTATTAGGGGCCTTTAAGGAAAAATCTTTGATGCCATCCGAGTCCCTTATGGTTAAAATAAAAAGACCGACCGACGGATCTTTTTTAAGAATAACCGAAGCGTTGGGCGCGGCTTGCGCTATATAATATAAGGATGCGGAAAGAAAAATGACTGACCCCAAAAAGAACCATAATTTTTTATTTAAAATTGCGTTTGACGGCATAAAATTTTATTTTTTATTCAAAAGGGTTTTTATAAATATCTTTAAAGGGGTTCGCTTTGTCCACCGGATTAATCACGGGTACGTCCTTCAAAACATTGGTTTCGGTGTTTATGGACGGCAGTGTGCCTGAAACGGCGGGCGTGCTTGCTTTTGCGGGCTCGCTTAATTTTTCTTTTGTTGTTTTTTGCTTCCAGTAAATAATTCCGGCAACCGCTGCTACGATAACAATAACGAGAACTATAATATAAAATTGCTTGGGGTTTTTTTCCATAATTTAGTATAGCATTTCTCTTTTTTTTTAAATTAGCCGGCTGTGTATAACTAAAACCCCCGCGGCTGCGGGGGGTTTTAGTTATTTATCTATGGAAATCTCGTCTCGGATGGCTTTTGCGGTAGCAATCCAGGCAATATACCGGCCGGCCGTCTTTCGGCTCAAACGGCAGCTTGGTTATTTCGGCTCCGCAATCGGAACATTTCCAATTGCCCTCCACCATCGGCGGGCGGAATGACGACCCGTTTCCGGCGTTATTTCCATTTCCCTGATTTGAGTCAAAATTTGAATCCTCCACTTTTGTTTATTATTTCTTTTTAAAATACGCCTCGACTAGCTCGTATATTTAGGCAGTTTAATTCTTCGCCAAAAATATGTCAAATCGCGAAATTATTTTATATCCAGTAAATCAATTTCAAAAATAAGAGTCGCGTTTGACGGGATTAATCCTTGCCCGCGGACCCCGTAACCCAATTCCGGCGGAATGGTAAGACGCCTGTGTCCGCCGATTTTCATTCCCAAAAGTCCCTCCTCCCAGCCCTTAATCACCTGCCCGGAGCCAAGAACAAATGTGAACGCCTGGCCCCTGTCAACCGAACTGTCAAACTTATCGCCATTTTGAAGAGCGCCCTCATAATGCACCACGAGCGTGTCTCCGCTTTTGGCTTCAACTCCTTGGCCGAGCGCTATGTCTTCAATTTTAAGTTCCGGGGCTTTGTTTATCGCCGGCTGTCCGTTAACAATAATATTCATTTCGTTAGCCGCAACCGCAAAGTCACCCAATGAAGATGAAAACTCGGATGAGGCGACGGCGATTTTCGCGTTTATCTGAATGAACGACGGGGCCTCTGTTTTCGGGTCTAAAATAAGCGCCTCATAATAATTGCCGGCCGTATTTAAAAGTTGGCGTTCAAGTTCAATGATTTTTTCAAAATGTAAAACCAGTCGCCCAAGAATATCGGCCGTATCCTGCGCCCGTCTTTTGGCTTCCTTGAGATTCAGTTTCCCCGCGGCCGAATTGAAGATACCGGTTTGCTGTTTCAATAATTCATTTTTTTGCGAAAGTTCTTCCACGATTTTCAAAGAGCCGTCTATTATTTCCGCTGAACCCCTAAAGTCGCCGGCGTTTTCCTTTTCCACAAGGCCTGAAAAACTTTGCGGGAGTTTCGCTTGCAAAATATTAGCCATCTCAAAAACCAGTTTGCCGGATTTCTGAAGTTGGGAAGAAATTTCCGGAAATCCCCTGTTTTCGGAAAGGTAATTATGCGAGTAATAATAAATGGCGCCTAAAAATAAAATCAGGGCTGCCGCGGCTACAAAAATTTTAAGCCAATTAAATTTAGCCATACTTGAGAAATAATACACCGTCCGGCAAAATTTTCAATTGCAAAATTGCTATAAAATGTTAAAATAAATAATTCCGTTATTCACCCGCCCATAGCTCAATTGGTAGAGCAGCTCCCTTTTAAGGAGAAGGTTCCAGGTTCGATTCCTGGTGGGCGGACACGAACGAAGTGAGTGCCGCCCAAGCGCGCAAACTGCTTTGCGCGCGTCCGGGAATCGAAGACCGCAGCGATGTTTGGCGAGCTTTGGCGAAGCCAAACCGCGAGGGGCGGCCCGAAACCGAGCCGTCGGAAGACGGCGAGAGTTGCGGGAGATTCCTGGTGGGCGGACACGAACGATTTGATTTTTTCCGATTAGCCGGTATACTTCTATCTAGATTTGCTTTAAATAATTAACGAGGGAAGGAAATACGCATGGCGCGTTACATGATGGCAACGAAAGCAAACCACGAACTGGGGGACATCAGCCGCGAGGAGCCCGATCTCTGTGTCATCCACGGCGAGGATGAGGAAAATTATATCGGCAACTGGGTGACAGGATTCGGCTTCATCAATGTGAAGTTTCCAAAGAGCACCACGCGTGAGCTGACCGATGAAGAGAAGGAAAAATGGAATGGCCGGCAAATCACGATCAGCGGCAGTCCTATCGGCAGGGTCTGGACAA
>CAZNNT010000041.1:0-4431 GCA_964574495.1 uncultured Candidatus Saccharibacteria bacterium | reverse complement strand
CGTTCAGAGCAGAAGCCAGCAAAAAAGTTTTCTTTTCCTTTTAGAAGAAAAAATCCGGCGCGCGCAAATCAGGAAATGTGAAGAAAACTTTTTTGCTGGGTGGCGAGTGCCAGCGAGCGGCGGCGGGGCGCCTGCCTGCCGGTCAGGCAGGGCTTCATTCATCGGGGGTTTCCCGAAAATGAGTTCGGATTTCGTTCAGCGTTCGGAGTAGACAAATCTTGTGAATCCGACCCGTCCCCGCCCAAGAATCCAAGAAGTCGCCATGAGGGCGGTTTTTTGGTAGAGAGTTAGGATAATAAGTTCAGGGGCTTGACAACTGTATATACCACGTTATACAATAAAGAATGGAGGTTTTCCGAGAGCAAATTGAATTTGAGTGGGATAAGGGAAATACGAACAAGAACTTTCTAAAACACAGAGTGCGGAACGAAGAATGTGAAGAGATATTTTTTGACCCAGAGAAACGCATTCTGCGAGACCCCCTTCATTCAGACAAAGAGAAACGGTTCATTATTATAGGACAAACGAAGAAGCGGCGCATATTATTTATCGTTTTTACGACAAGGAAAAAGAAGGTTCGAGTCATATCGGCCCGAGACCTCAACAAAAAAGAACTGCATTTATACCATGAAAAAAGAACTTAAGGTTCCAAAACTGAAGAATGAGGATCGCGAAAGGGATTTTTGGGCGAAGATAAATCTCGCCGATTATTTTGAATCTTCTGATTTTGAGAAGGCGTCTTTTCCAAACCTAAAGCCCGTTTCGCACGCCATCTCTATCCGCATCCCAAACCATATCCTGATTCGATTAAAAGAACATGCAAATGAGATCAATGTACCGTATCAATCTCTTATCAAAGAATATATCGCAGAAGGCATAGTGCGTGATAGATCTAATTCCGTTTATAAGGCATAAAGTTTAAAATTTCAAAGAATCGCCAAGGGGGCGGTTTTTTGGTAGAGTGAAAATGCATGAAAAAGCGAATTGACAAAAGGTTTGTTTATCCCAAGATGGGATTCCACGAGAGTGTTGTGCCCCAAGTTTTTGATGGGAAAATAAGCACTTGGAGATTACGGGACCACAAGTTAAAAAAAGGCGATGTTGTGGCTTTTGAAAATAGCCAGACAGAAGAAATCTTTGGTTTTGGGGAAATAACAAAAGTCATCAAAACAACTGTCGGGCAGATAGACCTAAAGGATAAAGCCCACTATAAAACATATAAAAATAGACAGGAACTCATTAAGGCATTTAAGCGTCACAATCCCACATACAAAGTCAACAATAATACACCAGTTTTCGCTTATACATACAAGTTTATAAAGATAGAATTATGAGATTGGTTGCAGGTCAGGGATATAGATATACTCCTTTTGCTGTTGGATAATGGTTCTGGTTCGACACAGCTCACCATCCTGAACGTAGTCGAAGGATAACAACGTTCACGATGCGGAGCAGACAAATCTTGTGAATCCGAGTTTCTCTCGCCGTAGTCCTGAGCGAATAGGTATGGCCTTGCGCAGAACCGTTTTTACGGGTATGCTGTATCCATGCGCTTTAAAAACGCTTCAAGGTCGAAAGTGTACGTATTAGTTGCTTTGTGGTTTTCGACAATCACAAGGTGCCACATATATGATGAATATTGCATATGGCGTTGATCCGGAAACTCCTTCCGAGCCAACGCAAACACCAGCCTCAGAGCCGACAACTTCGGAACCAACTCCGGAGCAGGCGCCCGAGATGACACCTTCTGAAAACCCCCAATCATAGAGAAACAGGGGGTTCGAAAAAACAAACGGGCATTTTATGTGTTCGTCTGTGAGCTAAAAACCTTGCCGGTGCGGCGGGGTTTTTAGTTTAGAATTTTCTTTACTTAGCAAGCTCGGCATTGTACCATATAGGTACAACTCATTTACGATGTCTGCTTTTATTCAAGAAGTAGTCGGGGGAGCCGTTCCGTGGCTCTATCAGCAGGGCATAAAAATAATCGCCATCTTTTTTGTCGCCTATCTTACTCGAAGGTTTGCGGGGATTTTTGTTGAAAAGGCAATCAGAAAAATAATAGTTCGGAATCATTTCCTTTCCAAAGAAGCAGAGAGGCAAAGAGAAGACACTCTGATAAGAATTGTGAGCGGAGCAATAAGCGTCGCAGTCCTTTTGACCGCGGCGCTCATGATATTGCAGGAATTGGGTATCGCCATCGGGCCGCTTTTGGCGGCTGCCGGCATTGCCGGCCTTGCATTTGGGTTCGGGGGCCAATATCTTATTCGCGATGTCATTTCCGGCCTTTTTATCACTTTAGAAAACCAATATCGCGTGGGAGACGTGGTTTGTTTTGACGGAACCTGCGGCTTAGTTGAAGACATCAGTTTACGGATGACTTCTTTGAGGGATTTAGACGGTGTAGTGCACTATGTTCCCCACGGCGAGATCAAAAAGGTATCAAATCTTTCAAAAGATTACGCCCGAGTCAATCTTAATATCGGAATTGCATATAATTCTGATTTGGAAAAAGTAATCGGCGTGGTAAACCAAGTGGGGAAAGAGCTTGCGGAAGATCCGCAATGGAAGGAATTTATAAGAAAGCCGCCGCAGTTTCTGCGCGTTGATAATTTTGCGGACTCGGCGATTATCATTAAAATTCTTGGGGAAACCAAGCCCATCAAGCAATGGGATGTTGCCGGAGAACTCCGCAAGCGGCTCAAAATCGCCTTTGACAAGGAAGGCATAGAAATCCCATTCCCGCAGAGGGTTATACATTCCGCGAATAAATCGTAGTAAATATGGGCAAAAAAATAATCGGAATTGATATTGGTGGGACAAAAATGCGCGGAGTTTTATGGAACAAGAGAAAGGTTTTAAAGGCGCGAGAAGTGGCAACACCAAAAAGTTTGATTGATTTTAAATCAACCTTGATTACATTGATCAAATCTTTGGATAAAACCGATAAAATTGCTATCGGGGCAGCCGGTGTGGTGAGCGGAAGTAAATTGGTAGAATCTCCTAATATACCGTACATCAAACACTTTGATTTTTCCGATATGGACAATCTTGTTTTTAACAAGATAACATTAGACAATGATGCCCGCTGTTTTGGCCGCGCAGAATATAAAATAAATAACACGACTGGCAAAATAACGACATTTTTTATCACGCTGGGAACCGGAGTGGGTAGAGCGGTTGGCAAGAATGGCAAAATTTTAAAAATCAAAAAATTTGAATATCCAGAGCATTGGGAACCGGAATATAAAAAATTGCGCGATTCTAAAAATAATAAAATGCTGGCGGAATACCTCGGCAAAAAATTAACGAAATTGATAAGGCCGTATCGGCCGCAAGTAATAGTTGTCGGCGGCGGCGTCTTGATGCGCAGGGGTTTTTTTGCGGAATTCAAAAAAACATCCGGGCTGGCACTGAAAAAGTCAAGATTTGGCAAAAATGCGGTTGCCATTGGAGCGGCGGAGCTTCTGTAAGATGCCATCATCAACTTTTCTTAAAAAAGTTATTCTCTCAAAACAGATACGCCAGGCGGACTTTTTAAGATTCATGCCGGCGCGCCAAAAAAAAGAATTATTGAAGCGGGCATCGTATCTGCGAGGAAAAAGAGTGGTGCATATCAATGCCGTAGCGAAAGGCGGGGGCGTGGCGGAGATACTTATGAGCCTTATTCCATACTTGCGTTCTTTGGGCGTGGAAAGCGACTGGTATTTTATTAATCCCAATACCGGCAAAAAATTTTTTGAGATAACCAATAAAATCCATAATGCCCTGCAGGGCGCGCCTATAAAAATTAACCATCGGGAGTGGGCCGAATATGAACGGGTAAGCAGATCCATCGCCGCCGAGCTTGATAAAATCGACTGTGATGTCCTGGCTGTAAACGATCCGCAACTACTTCTCGCGGGGCATTACGCGCATCTTAATAAACATAAAACATATTTCAGCCACATTGATACCTCCTCGGTTTTTAGGCCTGTTTGGAAAAAACTTTTTCCCGCCTTTGCATCGTATCATCGGATCGTTTTCAGCAATCGTGATTTTGTCAACGGCAGTTTGCCTCGGAGTAAAATAAAAATTTTCACGCCGGCGATTGATCCGCTTGCTCCAAAACAAAAAACAGTTTCCCAAAAAACAGCCCGCCTGTATGTAAGAAAATACGGCGGCGTCCCGGCGCGTGGTCCTCTTGTTGCACAGGTATCGCGCTTTGATATTTGGAAAAACCCGATGGGAGTTATTCGGGCCTTCAGAATAGTTCAGAATACATATCCCGGCGCGCAGCTGGCCTTGGTCGGCTTCAACACCGCCAAAGATAATCCCGCGGCGAGTGTGGTTTATAAAGATATTGCGGCTGTTGCCGGCAAATCCCGCGACATCTTTTTGTTTTTCAGACCTGATGGCAAAAATGTTTCAGAATTTACCATAATGACGCAAAAC
>CAZNNT010000040.1:0-4726 GCA_964574495.1 uncultured Candidatus Saccharibacteria bacterium | reverse complement strand
TTGGATTAAAAAAATAAAAGTGCCGCGAAATTCGCGGCATAGTTTTTATAGACGGTGACATTTAGTCCTTATTTAACCTTATTGAATTTCTTTTTCACCGCGTCGAAGATCGTCTTTTGCTTATCGGCGCATCTTTTAACATGTCCTTCATAAAAAATTATTTCAATCCTTTTTAAACAACACGGACATATATTACAGCACGGCACGTTATGAACTTTGGAAGAGCCGGGTTCATGGCAAGAACAATGACATTCTTCCACATCAACATGACATCCGCCAGGTCCGACCATTGCCTGCGCCCCTCTTACTATACGAGAATATCCATAGTTATTATACTTTAAAGAAAACAGAATGTATAATGTATTTATGTTTGATGTTATTACCATTGGCTCGGCTACCCGTGACGCGCTTTTTAGGTCAAAGAGTTTCAAAATTCTAAAAAGCCCGAAATTTTTTACGGGCAGGGGTTTAGGTTTTGATTTGGGCACAAAAATCGCCATTGACGAAGTTCATTTTTCAACGGGTGGCGCCGGCACAAACACCGCCGCTACCTTTGCCCGACAAGGTTTTAAAACATCGGCAATTTTCAGAATCGGCAATGATGTTTCGGGAGAAGCGGTTTTGCGCGAGATGAAAAAAGAAAAAGTGGACACCGGTTTTATCCAGCGCGATTCAAAATTGTCCACGGCTTACTCGGTTATTTTGGAACATCCATCGGGAGAGCGGACAATTTTAACTCATCGAGGCGCCAATTGGCGCCTGAACGCCCGTGAAATTCCGTGGGCTAAGATTAAAGCCCGCTGGATTTATTTAAGTTCATTATCGGGGGATTTGGACATCGTGAAAGGCGCGATGGACCTTAAGAAAAAATACGGCGCGCGTATCGCCTGGAATCCCGGAGGCAATGATTTGAAACTAGGTTTAGCCAAACTGAAGCCGTATTTGCGCCACATTGACATTTTTATAATCAATCAGGAAGAAGCCGCGGACCTTTTGAAAATTCCGTATCAAAACACAAAAAAGATTTTTAAAAAATTTGACGAGATTATTGACGGCATTGCCGTGATGACCAGGGGGCCCGAAGGGTCGTTCGTTTCCGACGGCAAAACCATTTGGCGAAGCGGCACATTCAAAGAAAAAGCCGTCGTTGACCGCACCGGAGCTGGCGATGCCTTTGGTTCGGGGTTTACGGCCGGCCTTATGCGAAAGCCCAAAAATATTATTTTTGCTCTTCGTTTGGCTAATGCCAATGCCACTTCCAAAGTTGAGCGCGTGGGGGCCAAAGCCGGACTTATTACCAAAAAAGAATTCTTAAAAGCACGCTGGTCTAAATTAAAGATTTCGTCTGAAAAAATATGAATGAAGACCCGTTAAAATGCCTTGCCGGGATTTTGCGCGTTGACCAGGATACTCTCGCGCATATGGATGAAATGATGGCTAAGCGTTTCGGTAAATCCGGGGTTGTCGCGAGCGTATGCCTAGAAAATCACAGGCGCATAGAGTCCGTTTTAAAGGAGTTAAAAATCAGCGATGGTCGCGCGGTCACGATATACCGCGCGCTGATTAAAAAAGTTCAGGAAGACGATGAATCTCTTGCGCGCGCTTTTGGAATACGCGCCGGAACCGACCCCGAAAGTTATCGCATTTTAACCGAAAAAGCGGATGAGTTGTCCATGGTCGGTGAAGGATTTTTTCTTAAATGGTCAAAGGCCGAAGAGCTGCTTCGGATGAATCCGCCGAAAAATATTATGTCTTTTTTCGGCGCAGGCGACATCAAAGACCTTTTGGCCAAAGAAGATATAAGAAAAGTTTTTTCGGCCCTTCGTTTCGCCGAGGACCGAGATTGGCTGAACAATATTTTTTTCGCTCCGTATTCCGAATTGACGCCGGATGATTTTGAAAGAAGAAAAATAGACCTTTTGGTTTTGGGCAACAATTGGATACGATTGGCTGAAAAATTTATGGAAAAGAAATATCACAATGTCAGCCACTTGAAGGAGTTGGGACTGATTTTCGTTTTGCCCCAAGACATTAAAACGCCCGGCGAATCCCTGCGGCTCTTTACCCTTATTTTGCATTATTTGCACGAAATAACTTTTTATTCCGATATGTTTTATGAACACGCCGAACACCCGCAAGACCCGTTATGGTTTTCCGAAACATTTTCCAATTTTTTGACGGCTTCCCTTAGGGGTGATGTTTTGGATAAACGCCTTCCTGACAGCCGTAAGCTGAATTGGATGATAGTACAGAGATATTTGGCTAAAGACGACGAAAATGACTGGCGGCTTTTTGAGCCGCATATTAACCCGGAGGCCATTCATTGGTCCAAGGCCGAAGAGAATATCGCGCACATCAATGAAAAATTTCCGGGGCTTGATTTGAGTTTTTGGCACGATTTGGGCTGGGTGGGGAACCATTTTCCGACTGAATCCGGCGCCAACATCCTGGTCAGTTTCAATCTGATTGACACGGTAATGGCTTTGGTCAAAGAAAAGGAGATGATAAAATATCTTTACCATCATCAGGAAGCGCTTTGGAATAAAATCTTCGCTTCTTATGTCGGCAAAGAAGAAACGCGCAGGATGGTCATAAAGAATTTTTCAAAGGGATATGTAACGTTGTAAATTATCAATTATCAATTTTAAAAAAATAATGGGTTTAAAGGAATGGTTGGCTAAAGCTTTGGATGAGGGGTGGGCAATGCCGCATTTTAATATTTCTAATCTCGTCCAGTTAAAAGGGGTTGTTTCGGCTTGTTTAAGCGCGCGTTCGCCCGTAATGATAGGCACATCCGAAGGAGAGGCCGATTTCATCGGCTTTAAAATGGCTAGGGTCATGATTGACGCGGCTGAAGAAGAAGCGGGCCTGCCCATTTTTTTAAACGCCGACCATTTTCACGGTTTTGAAAAAGCGCGTGAGGCGATTGACTCCGGATACGATTCGGTTTTGATTGACTTGTCGCGCGAAAATTACAGAAAAAATCTGGAAGAAACAAAAAGAGTTGTTGAATACGTCAAGTCCATTAATCCGGAGATAAGCGTTGAGGGCGAGCTCGGCTATCTGGTCACCGAATCGTCAAAAATTTATAAAGAGTCATTTGAAATTCCGCAGGAAAGTTTGACCAAACCGGAAGAGGCGCTGAAATTCGTGCAGGAAACCGGCGTTGATCGTTTCGCGCCGGCCGTCGGAAATCTTCATGGTATTGCGGCCAACGAACCGAAACTTGATTTTGAACTTATTAAAAAACTGCGCGCGGTTTTGCCTTCTGATACGGCCATGGTTTTGCATGGCGGTTCAGGAATTCCAGATGAGCAAATGCGGGAGGCCGTGAAGTCGGGATTCAATAATATCCATATTTCAACCGAAATTCGCGCGGCATATGTTGACGCTCTTCGCAAAATGCTTCAAGCTGCGCCCGAAGAGACAACGCCTTATAAAATTTATAAACCGGTGGTTGAGGCGGTTTCGGCCAAAGTTCTGGAGAAGTTAGAACTTTTTGGCAGTATGAATCGCGCGTAGAAATAAACCGCGAAGAATTGACAACAATTAAACAATGTGCTAATCTTATGCCGGATTTGAAAAATGCCTAGGAAAAAGAAAGGAGGAAGAGAAATGTTTTACGCCGATTCTCTTGGGTTTTTGGGTCTGCCCGGCGGAAAAATTCAAGTTGACCCTGAATTACGGCTTGATTTGGTGCATTTAACTTCCGTGCCGCCGTGGGCAAAGACGATGGACGAGGCGCTTAAGGCGCATAATGATTTTTTGAAACAGATTGAAAATCAGCCGAGATTGAGGGTTGTACGGTCGAAAGAAGAGTTAGACGAGTTTAATACAGTTGACACTTATAATAACAGAACAGCCGTTGTTCTTGGTATGCAGCACGTGCCCGAAGATGCCGAGCCCTACGATGTCAGGAAACTTTATCAGGCAGGAATTCGCGTAATGGGAATTGCTTATGATGAAAAAACTTCTCTTGGCAGCGGATGGAAAAATCCTGACATGGGACTAACAAAGGAAGGCGAAAAATTTCTTAAGGCCTTGGCGGAAAACGGAATGATTCTTGATCTTTCTCATGCCAGCCATCAGACGGCGCAAGATGCCATTGTATTCGTCATAAAAAATCTACCCGGTTTGCCGGTGTTTGCGTCACACACGGGCGTTTTTCAGGTTTATAAACATCCGCGTAATCTCTCCATAAGTTTGCTTCAACAAATCGCGGATATGGGGGGCGTAGTCGGTTTACTTATTCAGACCTTTTTGCTTGATGAGAAGGACAATAGTCCCGAGGCCTTTATTAAGCATCTCCGTTACGCTCTCCAAGAACTGCCGACTAGTAGCGTCTGCATTGGCAGCGATGCCCCGTACATAAATGTCAGTCCCGAAAAAGCCAGAAAGAATTTTGAGATGAAAGTATCAAAGCTGGACCCCGATGGAAAAATGCGGGTTCGTTTCCCCGAATATGTTGAGGGTTTGACCGGGTCGGATAAATTAGTTTAAACGCGTCTCTCTGGAAAAGGATAGTCGGAGTTCTTAGCGGAAATCTATTAAGATTTTTTGAAAAATCTTTGTGATATCCGGAATAAATTTCGCCCCGCGAGCAATGCCCGCGGGGCATTTTTGATTTATTACGTATTTAATGTAAAATCAATATATGGCAAAAGTTTTTGTTACCAGAATGATTCCTGAGGCCGGAATCAGTAAATTAAAAGAGGCGGGGCATGAA
>CAZNNT010000039.1:0-5039 GCA_964574495.1 uncultured Candidatus Saccharibacteria bacterium | reverse complement strand
CCGCCGTGCCTCGTAAATTTCTTAGTCGGAGAAAATTCGCCCAAACGATGTCCGACCATCTCTTCGCTGACGGATACCGATATAAACTCGCGGCCGTTATGAACTCCGAAAACATAGCCGACCATCTCCGGAGAAATTTGGGAATTTCTGGACCAGGTCTTAATAACCTCCCTTGAACCGGCTGGAAGCCGGCTTATCTTTTTCAATAATTTTGGGTCCACATACGGACCTTTTTTCGCGCTTCGCGTCATATTATTTTTTTCTTTTTTGGAGAATCAGCGAGTCGGAATACTTGTGGCGTTTTCGCGTCCTTACTCCTCTCGTGCCTCTGCCCCAAAGATTTTTAGGCCGCCTGGTGCCTCTCAAAGCCCGACCTTCGCCTCCGCCGTAAGGATGGTCAACCGGATTCATGGCCGAACCGCGAACAGTAGGCCTAATGCCCATGTGCCTATGCCTGCCGGCTTTGCCAATCGTCATAAATCTCCTCTCTTCGTTGGACACCTGCCCGATAGAGGCCCAAGAATTTTTATTAATCTTCCTTATTTCGCCTGAAGACATTTTTATCTGGCTGTATGATTCTTCCTGCGCCAGGACTTCGGCTTTGCCGGCAGCGGCTCTGGCCAATTTGGCGCCTCCGCCCGGCTCAATTTCAATATTATAAACCGAAGTTCCGGGCGGAATCAAGTGGAGCGGCAAGCGATTTCCCGGCTTTACGGACGCGCTTTCGGAGGCAATGATTTCATCGCCGACTTTAATTCCCGACGGCATTAAGTGATACCTGTATTCTCCGTCGGCGTAAAGCACGAGACCGATGAATCCCGAGCGACCCGGGTCGTATTCTATGGTCAAAACGCGAGCCGGTATTTTAATCTTATCGTATTTAAAATCAATCTCGCGCAAAAGTTTTTTTGCTCCGGCGCCTCTGTGGCGGACGGTTATCCGGCCGCGATTGTTTCTTCCGGCGTTTGATTTGCGGCCGTAAGTCAAATGTTTCTTCGGCCTGACCGAATCCACCAGCATTCTATAATCAATGCCTTGCATATGGCGTCTGGACGGGGTTGTGGGTTTATAGGATTTCATTATATGTATTCTATTTTTTGGCCTTTAGCCAGCTTGACTAAGGCCTTACGATAACCCGGGCGAAAACCAGACTTCCTCCCGAAGCTCCTCAAGCGAGCGGGCATATTGATAACTCTTGTTTGTTCAACTTTAACTCCGTACAATTCTTCAACCGCTTTTTTAATTTCGTGTTTAGACGCGCCTTGCGCCACGCGAAAAACATAAACGCCGCTTTCGCTCGCGAATAAAGAGGATTTTTCGGTTATCTTGGGGCTTCGCAAAATAATCGGGGCGCGCTTTGAGCTCCCTAATTTTTTTTCCGGCAAAATCTCCGCTACGGCTTCTTTCGGCGCGGCGGCGGATTTAACCGGAGCCGAAATTTTTTTTCTTTGTTCTCTTTTTTTAAAAAAATCAAGCAGGTTCATATTTATATTTTAAACAAATTTAAAATGTCTTTTTGTCCCAATATAACATACCTCGCGTTTAAGAGATCGAGCGGATTGATGTTCCTCGCTTCCATAACTTTAAGTCCGTTTATGTTCCTGAAAGCCAAATGGGTCTTTTTGTCTTCGGGCGCTACTATAATTTTTGTTCCCTTTTTGGCCAAACCTTCAAATCCCTTAATTCGGCTCAAAGCGCCAAGCGCCTCTTCGGCTTTTTTGGTCTTGGCTTCGGGTAGACGCATTTCATCCACGAACATAATCTCGCCCTCGGCGTTTTTTCTGGCCCAAATCATTGATAAGGCCTTTTGTTTGGCTTTTTTGTTTATTTTTTTGGCGTATTTTTTTTGACCAGTCGGCCCGTGGGTCACTCCGCCGCCTATCCAAATGGGAGAACGGATTGAGCCGTGTCTGGCCCTGCCCGTGCCTTTCTGGCGCCAGGGTTTTCGTCCGCCGCCCGCAACCTCGCCCCTGTCCTTAACCTGTGCTAAACCTTTGCGGCGGTTTGAACGCAGGGCTTCAATAACCTGATGAACCAAATCCGCGTTCCACTTCAAACCGAAAATTTTCTCCGGCAATTCCAGAGCATCCACTTTTTCGGCTTTTAAATTGTAGACAACGGCTTCCATAATGTTCGGTTATTGTTTTACTATTTCAACCAGCGCCCCTCTCCTGCCGGGAATGGCGCCGGAAATAAAAAGCAAATTTTTTTCCGGCTCGACTTTTAATATCTCCAGATTTTTTACGCTGACATTTTCCGCGCCCATGCGGCCGGGCATTCTTTTGCCTTTAATGACTCTTTGAGGCCAGGTGGCGCCTATGGAGCCGGGCTCGCGCTCGGAGTGTTTCTGGCCGTGAGTTCTGGGGCCGCCGGAAAACCCGTGGCGTTTAACCGCTCCCTGAAATCCTTTGCCTTTGGAAACAGCGCTCACTTTTACTTTATCTCCTTCCTTGAAAACTCCGGCGTCAATTATGTCTCCTGATTTAAAATCTTCCGGTTTATCAATCCTGAATTCCCTTAACCATCTTAAACTTTCAGCTTTTAGCTTTGAGCTTTTAGCTTTGAGCAAGTGTCCTTTCTGGGGGTTTTTTATATTCTTTGGATTTTTTGAACCATATCCAAGCTGAACGGCGTTATATCCGTCGTGTTTTGCGGTTTTTACTTGAATAACAGTTGCCGGTCCGGCTTCAACCAAAGTTACCGGCCGGACCTCTCCGTCGTTATCAAAAATCTGAGTCATTTCTATTTTTTGTCCCAATATGAATTTCATATTTGAACTTCAAACAAAAGGCCTCGGCGGAATCCCGAGGCCCTTTGCGGAAATCCTGACGCTTGTAATCTTACATCATTTTAACCTCTATGTCCACACCCGCGGGAAGATTCAAATTAGTGAGCGCGTCTATAATTTTTGGATTGGGGTTTAAAATGTCTATCAGACGTTTATGAACCCTCATCTCAAATTGCTCTCTGGAATTTTTATGAACGAAAGTTGAACGGTTAACGGTATATTTTCTGATTTCCGTCGGCAGCGGCACGGGACCGACAATCTCGGCGCCGTATCTCAAGGAAGTATCAACTATCTGCTTGACTGACGCGTCTAAAATTTTATTGTCATAGCCGCGCACGCGAATGCGCAGTTTTTGCCCCTCTTCGCCGGTTTTGGACTTCAAAGGTTTTTGAGCGGTTTTTGTTGCCACGATGTCAAATAATCAGTAACCAAGATTAATAATCAAAAAATTATTTATTTATCTTGGTTATCACTCCCGCGCCAACCGTCTTGCCGCCCTCGCGGATAGCGAAACGCTGACGCTCTTCCATGGCTACGGGCGCTATTAACTTAATGGTCAAATTAACCGTATCGCCCGGCATAACCATTTCCGTTCCCTGCGGCAAAGCCGCCTCGCCCGTCACATCGGTCGTGCGCATATAAAACTGAGGTTTATATCCGGCAAAAAACGGGGTGTGCCTTCCGCCTTCTTCTTTGGTCAGAATATAAATTTCGGCCTCAAAATCCGTGTGCGGAGTAATGGAAGCGGGTTTGGCCAAAACCTGCCCGCGCTCCACATCCTCTTTTTTAAGGCCGCGCAAAAGTATTCCGGCGTTATCTCCGGCCATGCCTTCATCCAGCGATTTATTAAACATTTCAATTCCGGTAACCACTGTTTTTTGAGTGGTTTTCAAACCGACAATTTCCACTTCTTCGGAAACCTTGACTTTGCCGCGTTCAATCCTGCCGGTCACAACCGTGCCGCGGCCTTCAATGGAAAAGATGTCTTCAACCGGCATCAAAAACGGCTTTTCAATGTCTCTGACCGGTTCGGGAATATACTCGTCAAGAGTATTGGCAAGTTCAAGTATTTTTTTAACCCATTCGTCGTCGGCCGATTTGGCTTCAAGGGCCTTGAGAGCCGACCCGCGGATAATCGGGGTTTTGTCGCCCGGATATTCGTATTTGTTGAGCAATTCCCTGACTTCAGCTTCAACTAAATCCACCAGATCTTTATCTTCGGCGGCATCCACTTTGTTCAAAAACACGACTACAGCCGGAACGCCCACCTGACGAGCGAGAAGTATGTGTTCGCGAGTTTGCGGCATTGGGCCATCAACTGCCGACACCACCAAAATCGCGCCGTCCATTTGGGCTGCGCCCGTAATCATGTTCTTGATGTAGTCGGCGTGTCCCGGCGCGTCAATGTGCGCGTAGTGACGCTTCGCCGTTTCGTATTCCGAGTGATGCAGAGCAATGGTAATTCCGCGTTGGCGTTCTTCGGGAGCGTTATCAATATCTTCAACCTTTTCCTCTTTCACTTTATTGCCGGCGAGTGCCAGCGAATGCAAAATGGCCGCGGTTAGTGTGGTTTTGCCGTGGTCAACGTGTCCTATGGTGCCGACATTAACATGCGGCTTGGTTCGTTCAAATTTCTCTGCCATATTTTTTAAAAATTTTGGAGCCGGGGCGAACAAAATTCTTGTAAAAATATGAGCACCCCTGCTCTAATTTTGCTTAATTTAATTAATAATCATTAATTTGCTTTCCGACTCTCTTCGCCCTCGCGACCTGCGCGCCGCGAATAGCGGCTAACTTATGGGGCGAAGCGGGTCGCCATGGATTTCCCCGCAAAATTAGAGCGGGGTAGCCATTCCAAGATATAAATTATAGTTTATTATACGCCTTGCCTGAAGTCAAGTATACCAATTTTCTGGATTTTCACAAAGAAACAGCTATACTTAATATCATTATGGGTAATCCCATTTGCAAATTAAATTTTATTTGTTAACACTCTAAAATTTAAGCAAATATGGCAAAAGAAATTGTTTTGTCCGGAATGAGACCGACGGGAGAATTGCATCTCGGAAATTACTTCGGCGCGCTGCGTCAGTGGGTTAACGCGCAGAATCGGGGATATAAATGTTTTTGGATGGTGGCCGACTTGCACTCCCTGACAACGCTTGAAGACACCAAAAGCGTCCGCAAAAATACTTACGAAATGGCCGCGACATGGATCGCCTCCGGACTTGACCCGAAAAAATCAGTTATC
>CAZNNT010000038.1:316-5119 GCA_964574495.1 uncultured Candidatus Saccharibacteria bacterium | reverse complement strand
GTGCAGCTGATAGAAACGTCCAGCATAGTGGGGCATGTAAGCAATTATTGGGACGGCACGCTGTATCTTGATTTGTTTACCTGTAAAGATTTTGACCCGCAGGTCGCTGTTGATTTTGCCCGCGAATTTTTTGGAGCGAGAGTTGCTTTCAGCGTATTTTTAGAAAGAGGATCCGTTCGCAATTCCGCGAGAAAAAAGCTCCATGTTCTGGGCGAATTTTGTTCCGAGCGCAAAAATGGCTGATTTAAGTTTTCCACACCTTGATTTATCGCAGTATTGTCCTATAGTTTTGTCAGTTGCACTTTTTGCGGAATTTTTACCGAAGGAGGCGTGTCATGAGCGAGGAAGAGGTGCTTCATGTTGGTAAAGAGACATTAGCGGAGTTTTCTGGTTGTCGCAGAATATTTAAAACAGCCGGAACTTACAGAAAGCATGCCGTTGCTGCCGCAAAAGCAGCCGGGGCAACAGTAAAGAACGCAGCCGCCTTTCACAGCGGAATTGGTCCGGGTTTTCGTGAAAACGGCAGACAATCAATTTCCCATACATTTTCACGAGCCGCGATCACTATTGTCGTGGTTTTGGCGGAATCACACATCGCGATTCACACCTGGCCCGAATTTAAATTTGTCGCGGTTGATATTTTTACCTGCGGTGAAAAAGCCATAAACAAGAAAGCAATTGAATACCTCAGAAAGATTTTTCAGCCGAAAGAAGTTAAAACCGAAAGTTTCAGGAGAAGAGTTAGAATTTTTCCTGATTAGAAAGTCGACCCCAGGGGTCGGCTTTTTTCTTTGTCGTTGAATTCCACCTAAAAATAGTTTAAAATTAAATCGAAGATGAAAAAAAGGAGGATTTTAATTCTTGGAGCCGCCGGACGAGATTTCCATAATTTTAACACCGTTTATAAAAATAACGGGTCTTTTGAAGTCGTCGCTTTCACGGCCTCGCAAATACCTGGAATTGCCGGAAGAAAATATCCGGCGAGCTTATCCGGGAAATTGTATCCGAGCGGTATTCCTATTGAAGATGAAAATAATCTTGAAAATATAATCAAGGAAAAAAGCATTGACGAATGCGTTTTGTCTTACAGCGACCTTTCTTATACATATGTGATGCGTCTTGCCTCGCGAGTTTTATCATCAGGAGCTACTTTCTCCATGCTCGGAGCCGCGCAAACCATGCTTGAAAGCCGAAAGCCCGTAATCGCGGTAACCGCGGTTCGCACCGGCTGCGGCAAAAGCCAGACCACGAGAAGAATCGTGGAAATTCTTCGCGAAGCCGGCAAAAAAGTAGCCGTAGTCAGGCATCCGATGCCTTATAGCGATCTTGCGAGTCAGGCGGTTCAAAGATTTTCCGAAATAAAGGATTTGGAAAAACATCATTGCACCATTGAAGAGATGGAAGAATACGAACCGCATTTGGCGCGGGGGAGCGTGGTGTTTGCGGGAGTTGATTACGGGGCCGTTTTGGAAGCGGCGGAAAAAGAAGCCGATATAATCGTCTGGGACGGCGGAAATAACGATACGCCATTTTTTAGGCCTGATTTTAGCGTGGTTGTTGCCGATCCCTTTAGGGCCGGACACGAAATCGGCTATTACCCCGGGGAGATAAATTTCCGCATGTCCAATGTCATTCTCATTAACAAAGTTGATCCGTCAAATAAAGAGGGAACGGCGCGCATTGAAGAAAACGCCAAAAAATATAATCCGTCCGCGCGCGTTATAAAAAGCGAATCAATCGTGACCGTGGACAATCCGGAAATCATCAGAGGCAAAGCGGTACTCGTTATTGAAGACGGGCCTACGGTCACGCACGGCGATATGAAATTCGGCGCGGGCATGGTTGTCGCTAAAAAATATCAGGCCTCAAGGATAGTTGACCCGCGGCCTTACGCTCTCGGCGGAATACGCGAAGCGTTTGCCAAATATCCTCATCTGGAATGCGTTTTGCCCGCGCTTGGCTATGGCGAAAAACAAATCAAAGAACTGGAAGAAACTTTAAATAAAGCGGAAAGTGATGTGGTGATTGTGGCTACTCCCATTGACCTTGGCCGATTTATCAAAATAAAACAGCCGTCAACCCGCGTTCGCTACGAATTGCCCGAAAGAATTAAAGATGAATTGAGAGCCGCGCTTAAGGAAAGAAAAATTATATAAACCCATAAATGACTTTTTTTTCAAAAATATTAGGCGATTCCAACGCCCGCTTTTTGGCTAAATTAAAGCCATTGATTTCAAAAATAAATTCGCTTGAGCCGGAATTTGAAAAACTTTCGGACGAAGAACTGGGCGCAAAAACCGAAAAATTAAGAAAACTGGCAGCCGACAGCGGGGAGCTGGAACCTGTGTTAACGGATGCCTTCGCGCTCATTCGCGAATCGGCCAAACGAACCTTGGGGCAGCGTCATTTTGATGTTCAGCTTTTGGGCGGAATTATTTTGCATCAGGGGCGCATCGCCGAGATGAAAACAGGAGAAGGCAAAACCCTTGTGGCCACACTTCCCGCCTATTTAAACGCGCTTGCCGGAAAGGGAGTGCATATTGTTACGGTCAATGATTATCTGGCGCGCCGCGATGCCGTTTGGATGGGGCAGATATACCATTTTCTTGGGATGAGCGTGGGGTGCATCAACCACGAACAAAGTTTTATTTATGACCCGAATTTTCAAAATTCAAAAATAACCAATAACCAAGAAACAATAACCAAAGACGAAACCCGCGATACTCTTGGAGCGTTTAAGGTTGTTCATGAATATCTGCGGCCGTGTTCAAGAAAAGAGGCCTATAGAGCCGACATAACTTACGGCACCAACAATGAGTTCGGATTTGACTATTTGCGGGACAATTTGGCCTATAGCCCCGAGCAAATGAGCCAGCGGGGGCATAATTTTGCCATCGTTGACGAAGTGGACTCCATTTTAATTGACGAATCGCGCACTCCTTTGATAATTTCGGCGCCCGATTCCGAATCGGGCGAGCTTTACCGGCTTTTCGCCCAAGTCGTTGAAGGGCTTCGGGAAGGACGCGATTATACGATTGATGAAAAAATGCGCGCTTCTTCCATAACCGAAGAAGGTATAAGCCGGGTAGAAAAGACGCTGGGAATAAAAAATATTTATGCCGAAGGAGGAGTGAAATATGTCCATCATATGGAGCAGGCTTTGAGGGCCAAAGCGCTCTATAAACTTGATAAGGATTATGTGGTGAAAAACGGCGAGGTGATAATTGTTGACGAGTTTACGGGGCGTCTTATGCCGGGACGCCGTTGGTCAGAAGGTCTGCATCAGGCCGTTGAAGCCAAAGAAAGAGCGCCGATTCAAAAAGAATCGCGGACAGTCGCTTCAATTACTTTTCAGAATTATTTCCGGCTTTATAAAAAACTTTCCGGAATGACCGGAACCGCGGTTACTTCGGCCGAAGAGTTCGGCAAGGTTTACAATTTGGAAGTCGCGGTTATCCCGACCAATAAACCGTTAATTAGAAAAGACCTCTCGGATAAAATTTTTGCCACCGAATCCGGAAAATGGCAGGCGGTGATTCGCGAAGTAAAAAATCGGCATGATAGTGGGCAGCCGATTCTTCTCGGAACGGCTTCAATTGAAAAAAATGAACATATTTCGGCGCTTTTAAAAAGAGAAGGGATTAATCACGAGATGTTAAACGCCAAAAATCATGAACGAGAGGGAGAGATTATCGCTCAAGCCGGACGAGTTGGCGCGGTGACCGTCGCCACCAATATGGCGGGTCGCGGTGTTGACATTGTTTTGGGCGGCAATCCGTCTGATACGGAGAAAGCGGCTAAAATACGCGAAGTCGGGGGGCTGTTCGTCTTGGGCACCGAACGCCATGACGCTCGCAGGATTGATAATCAGTTGAGAGGCCGCTCGGGCAGGCAGGGCGATCCGGGAGAAACCCAGTTTTTCGTGTCTTTTGACGATAATCTGCTGCGCATATTCGGGTCGGAACGCATTAAAAATATGATGAAGACCTTCGGCATACCGGAAGACGAGGCGATTGAGAACAAACTGGTCTCTAGGTCGCTTGAATCGGCGCAGGCCAAAGTGGAGGGTTTTAATTTTGACGCCCGGAAACATCTTTTGGAATACGATGATGTGATGAATAAGCATCGCGCCGCGATTTATCGCAAGAGAAGCGAATCATTATTTGCCGGACCGGAAGATATTTTCGCGCGCACCCAGGAGCTTTTTTTGGACGAGGCCGAAAAAGAAAAATTTGCGCAAAAAGCGCGCGAAGCCGATAAAGATAAACTGGCCTTATCTCTTAAATTTTTGTGGCTGCAGACCATAGATCATTTTTGGATTGAGCATCTGGAAATTATGGAATATATGCGTTCTTCAGTCGGACTTCGCGCTTACGGCCAGCGCGATCCGCTGGTGGAATATAAAAATGAAGCCGCGCGCCTTTTTCACGAACTGGAAGACGCGATTGAAAATCATGTGGCTGATATCGCTCTTAAAATAGGCGAAGAGGCCCCGAAACAAGAAAAGATGATTTTGGAAACCGTCCACAATGAAGCGGGCAAACAAATTGGCGACCACGGCAAAGCCGCGGCACCCGCCTTCGCCAAGGCTACGGCGGGTTCTCAAATTGGCGACCACGCTAAAAGCGTGGGCCAATTTGGAAAAGTGGGCCGTAACGACCCCTGCCCGTGTGGATCTGGTAAAAAATATAAGCGATGTCACGGGCAATGAGGATAAAAAAGTGCCGCGCCCGTCCGTAGCCTGAAAGGCGAAGGAGGGTCAAAGTGCAACTCTTATTTTTTACGACTAACAAGAAGTTTCGC
>CAZNNT010000038.1:0-306 GCA_964574495.1 uncultured Candidatus Saccharibacteria bacterium | reverse complement strand
TGGATCTGGTAAAAAATATAAAAAGTGTCATGGGGCGTGAGGAACATGGAAAATCATAAATTGTTCAAAGTAAATCAGAATGCGATTATCCAGAACGATGCTGGGGAAATTCTGATTTTACAAAAAGATGGTAAATGGATGTTGCCAGGGGGTAGATTAGAAGATGAAGGATGGTTACAAGGATTAAAACGAGAAGTTAAAGAAGAAACTGGGATTGAGAATTTTGAGGTGAAAGACATTCTCAATGTTGACATGAGCGATAGCGGCGAAACATATATTGTTACTTTCCTATGCCGAGTTGAAGAT
>CAZNNT010000037.1:0-5123 GCA_964574495.1 uncultured Candidatus Saccharibacteria bacterium | reverse complement strand
CCGCGTTCAGTCCGACTGAAACGCTCAAAAAGACGCCCCCTATCCTCTTCGTTGAGTCCGATGCCGGTGTCGCTCACTGACAAGCGCAAAAAAATTCCCGATTTTTCGGCCTTAAGCGCCACTTTTCCTCTTTGAGTGTATTTAATGGCGTTATCAACCAAATTATAAATAACTTCGTGTATTTTTGAACTGTCCAGAACCGTTTGCGGCAGCGGCGGAATGGGTTTTTGCCACGAAAGTAGAAGCCCTTTTTTCTTGGCCGCTTCCGTTAATTCCCCAACCACCTCTTCCGCGATCTCATCAAGCGAAGCGCGGCTGAAATCGTAGCTCATCCTGCCTTGTTCTATGCGCGAAAGGTTTAAAAAATCGTCAACAAGTTTAATAAGCCGTTCATTGGACTCGTAAACCCTTTTCAATCTTTCAATAATCATATCGCTTGCTTGGCCGAAAGAACCCTCAATAATCATTGATATGTAGCCCTTGGTTATGGACAGGGGGGAACGAAGCTGATGAGTGGCGAAAGACAAAAAGTCGGATTTCAGTTGGTCTAATTTTCTCAATTCGGCGTTAGCCGATTCAAGTTTTTTGGTCAATTCCTGAAGCTCTTCGCGCTGACGGACTTCGCGCATCACGCTTCTTATCAAGAGAATGCTGAAGATTAAAAGTAATATGAAAACCGAAACCTGAAAAATGGTCTCCCCCGCCGATTTTGAAAGAAGAATCTGCGAAAAAGCGGCGATCACCAGAAAAAAAGCGACTACTTCGGTGGAAATGACTTTTATATCCAGAAGTTTATGCTTCAATATGGCGTAAAAAGTAAAGACCGCGAACGGCAGCAAAAAAACCGGGCCTAAAGGAATAAAATCGGGACGGTTAAAAAATGCCGGCAAAACAAAATTAAAAATCAAAAGAAGCGTGAAAGTCAAAAATGTTCCGGTCAACACCCATACGAATTGGCTTTTTTTGCCTTTTTTAGCCAAAAAAGTTTTTTTAACCAGCAAAAAAACCGCGGCGAAAATCAAACTTACGACAATGGCCGAAAATAAAGCTATGGCCGGACCGTTGTTGACTCTGGCTATGGCGCCATCCGCTGAAACCTCGGCGATACTTTCAAAAACCAAAGGAGTCAAAACGATGACGGAAGTCGCGATAACCAGGGGCAAAAGAGCGGTCTTATAACTTTTTGGAAAAATAACGGCATCCTCGGGAAAAACATAAAAAAGCCGGAAAATTAAAAAAGCGTGCCACACCGCGAAAAAAACCACCAATTTCAGCATCCAAAAAGAGACCGCCGGATTCGCGATGTTGTACTGCAAATAATTGGCGATGCTCCAAAAAATAGTGATGATGGCAAAAAACAAAAAAGTCCGGCTGGTTATGCTGCGGCGGTTATTCAAATATACGACAAAACCCAAAATACCGATGGCGGCCACGGCCACGCCCACCGACAAAAGGTCCAGATTTTGAAAAAAATTAAAACTCATTATTTGAAAATTACCTCCGGTGTCTTGCGTCCGGATCTGGCGCTGGGAGAATCGGCTCTGCCGATTCTAAAAAGCATGGCCGCGACCCTAGAGCCGTTTATGCCGAAAATAAAAGATATTTTTTGAGACGCCTTGCGTATAAGGTCGGAGTTTTTTTCGCTGAAAGGATTATCTTCACGGCCCTCAACGCGCCTGGCCAAAAAAAGCGTTCCGGTAACCGGCTGCAGAAACAAGCCGAGCCGGGTTGCTTCAAGCCACGCCCTTTGAAAGACGCGGCCGGCGGCGACAAAGTTTTGACTTTCATCTTCAATAATTATCGCGCCATGGGCGGCGGATTGAGCGTAAAGCGCGGCATTGCCTTTAGCCGCCAATTTATTGAAACCAAACGCGTTAAAAAAACGCATAACCGGCCATTTTTTTATCATTTTAAAAATGACCCGAACCGGCGGCGGAACTTCCAGTGTTTTTATGTAAAGGCCCGACTCTCCTCTTTTATTTTTTGTCTCATCCCAAAAAATGCTTTTGAAAAAAAGGTTGTGCAGGGCCCTGGTTTCCAGAGCCACTTTTTCGGTAACGCTCATGGCTTCGGCTACGGTTCTTATCATTTCCCGCTCTTCAACCAATTTAAGCTCGCAGCCGGAAATCGCGGAGCCGGCCGAAAGCAAAACTTCTTTTTCGGCTTCGGAAAGCGGAATTTTTTTATACGGCTTGCGGTTCGTGGCGCGCTCTTTGATAAACGGAAAAAGAGGCTCGCTTTTGGCGCTAGAGGGCGAGAGTGTAATACTTGAAACCAGATCGGAAATGCCTTGCGGGAAAATTTTTAAATCGGCCGCAAAGCTCATTTGTGAAGCGGCAATCAGCATATTTTCAATCAGGGCCCCGTGAGCAACATACGAACCACTGTTTCGCACATTTAAAATAGGGTTATCTTTGCCCGGGATATTAAAAACATTGATTTTATTTCCTTCAATCTCAAACCTCCACGGCTGGGAATTATCCCCCGAAGGCGCGTAAGAGCCGTATTCTATTATTTTGGTTATTGTTTCTCTATCAACCATCTGTCTGATTTTAATAAACTAATTATAACAGAAAAATGAAAAAAGCTGGATACTCGCGTACCCAGCTTTTGATTCGCCGATTCGCCTATTTCCTGATTCTAGGCGACGGCATCTTCCAGAACGTCTTTCGGAAAACCAGCCCGCTGTAAGGCATGGCATCAGTTTCGACCAGATATAGATCCGGCAGGTCTTTCATGGGCCGGATGAAAGATGCCTTGTACCCTTTCATCCGCAGGATCGCCACAGCGCGGGCAGCGCTGCTACGCGGATTATCTACCGCCACCGAGATGGCGTTTTTGGGCAGTTCGGAGGCCGCTTCGTCAAACCAGGCAATGACAGTCATGTTGTCACTCATCACAACCTGGTGTGTCGGCTCGGCGTCAAAGGCCCATTTCTTCGTAAGACCGTTCTCTCCGAGTACCGCTATCACCGCTTCTGCCGCTTTTTCATCGCGAACCCCGAAAAGACGGTGCCCTCGGTCCGGAAACGGCAGAGGAAACACATTTGAAGCAGCCCAACCCAATACAAGGAACAAAATCGCAAACCACGTGCGCTTCATCTTGCTTCCTCCCTTGTGAAAGTTGAAAGTGCTGTGAAAGTTGAAAGAGCCTTATTTATTCAATCTTTATCGTACTCTTATTCTCATACTTTGTCAAGTGTTTGGTTTTTTCACGATCGTAGTAAAATTAAACATATGAATAAACACAAAAAAACCTTCTCGAAAAGACACTTCCCCGCTATTACTCTCATAAAAACACTGCTGGCTATACTGGGAAATATAACCACGGGAACCGCAAAGGCATTTTGGCCGCATCCCTATTATCACACTTTCTGCGAACACGGAAACATAAAAGCCGGAAAAAGGTCCGTCTATCAAGGCCTTTACCAACTGCGCAAAAAGGGTCTGGTCAAACATTACAAAAAAGATGGGGAACAAAATTTTATCCTTACTCGCGAAGGCAAGAAAAAAAGCAAAATTTTTCGCACCATGCTTGAGTTTGCCGATTTTTTTATAGGACCGTCAAAATACGACTGGGACGGCAAGTGGAGAATAATAATTTTTGACATTCCGGAACGTCTAAGGAAATATCGCGACTTTTTAAGAACAGAATTAAAAACCCTTAATTTTTACCCCATTCAAAAAAGCGTCTGGATCCATCCCCTGCCGATCCCGGAAGACTTCTGGAAAGAAATCGTTGATCCGGCGCTATTGCCTTTTGTTCGCATTGGTATATTGGAAAATCTGGACCGAGAAAACGAATTAAAAGAATATTTTTTTGGCGACAAATAATCTATGTTTAGAGTTTAGAAATGACGCGTATGTTTATAAATGACACGATCGTGGTATTTATAAACATTAATACTTTAGACATACTTTAGACGTGCATTCAATATTTTAAACTTACTTTAAACATCATTACTTTTATATGTACTATTTTATATATTGCTTGTTATTTCCCAAATTTTGACAGAAAATCCTTGATCGCTTCTTCCCTGCTTTTTAGGCCTTCGGGGGTATTATAACCAAAAGTTATTTTTTCATCCAAACTTATTATATAACGGCCGGACGGCATTGGGTCTCCGATGGCAATTTTGCGAACGGCATAGCTTATGACAGCCCCGGCCATTGAGGCGCCGCTACCTATTTGCGGCACGCCGGCAATTGTCTTGCCGAGCTCCAAGAGCGATTCCAGCATTCTTGGCGTATGAGCTTCCGCTCCGACTATTCTTGAAGCGATTTTAATCCAGTCCTGAAAAGTTTTGAGATTGGCCAGTTCTTCTTCGGTTATCTCAACGCGGCCGTTAAAAATCGCCTGACCGGGATTTTCGTCGTAGCGCTCAACGTCAAAGATAACGCCGTCGCCGTTATCGGTCGCCATTAAAACCGGTATGCCAATTTTTTTAGCGATAAACCTCGCGCGCACCTTAAGTTCAATTGAATCCATCTCGTCAATAAAAATATCCAGACCTTGCAGGAATTCATCCAAGTTATTTTTATTGACGCCTTTATCGTAAACATCCAATTCGGCCCACGGGTCAAGTTCATAAATATTTTGGGCGAAAAATATCGCTTTATTCTGGCCGATTGACGGCAGTCCGGCGCGGATTCGGTTTAAATTGGTCGCCTCAATTTCATCAAAATCGGTCAGACGCATATTTTTCGGCCCACCGGTCAAAGCGAGAGTGGAAGCAACATTTGAACCGACCGACATTCCGGCAATTCCGATTTTTATGTCGCGGTACTTTTCCTGTTCATCGACGTGAATTACGTTTTTGTTGCTCGCGGTGCGAAGTTCAAAATAAATTTTTTCTTCAGGCAAATAAATCGCCTTTTTGAGCCACGGATAATAAACATACACCCCGTTTACGGCTTTGGCGTCATCGCGCATAAATTTTGCCAGCGCCTCGTCTACCCCCGGCATTCCTTTCTTAAAACGCGGATTTCTGACAAAAAAAGCTCTTTTAACGATCTTTCAAACGCGTCTATTAATTCCGCGTCCGCCGGCAATTCTTCTTTTTTATTAAAAAATTGTGGTTTTTGCATATACAAATTTTTCGCGGTTCTATTTCTACTTCTACG
>CAZNNT010000036.1:0-5541 GCA_964574495.1 uncultured Candidatus Saccharibacteria bacterium | reverse complement strand
TGGAATGGCCGGCAAATCACGATCAGCGGCAGTCCTATCGGCAGGGTCTGGACAAAGGAGATACCGCGATCCGAAGCGATTGAGTCGCCGGTGATCGTGCTCCCCGAAGACGAAACTCATAAGCAACAGCTCCGTGAAAAACTCAAAGAGTACAGGGGCCGACTGCATCCGCATCGTGCTCCCGAGTCGCAGATGGGCATCATCTGCAAAATCACGGTGATGGAACGGCTCTTCAGGGACGGCCGTGTGGTCATGTGGGATCTGTACCGCGAGCTGGTCACGACCTACGGTTCGGGCTTCGATGTCAACGCCTTCAGCAACGCCTGCGGGGTCATCGAGAGCTACTGCAAGACGAGCGGGCAGAACCTGGACTGAACAAAATCGGCATTAACACCAGGGGGTGTGCGTGGAGCAATCTGCGCATGCCCTTTTCTTTTCAAAAAATTTTCCGCCCCGTTTCAAGAATACTGGACACTTTAGAAAACCACGAGTACCCTTGACATTTGCTATACAATTTGTTATCATTGTAATGTACCTTAACTCACGCTTGCGTAGGCCCCTCCATGCCTATGTAAGCTCAAAGGCCCTATACGGGCAGAAAAGGAGGATGTACCATGGAGATCAGGTTCACGGAGAGTGTGATCGTGGCGATGGAGGCGGTCCTGCAACTGGAGAAAGGAACTCTCCTCGTGCCAGGATGTCGTCCCGTATGGTGCAACTTCCGCTTCTTCAACAAAGTCAAGGCCTCACCGATTCAGCAGACGGAGCGAGTGGAGCCCACACAGGAGAAGCGGGGTTCGTGGAAGCTCAAACGAACAGTTGAGTTCTTCCACTACGGATCCTGTGTCGCGATCGTTAACCTCATCGGTCAGAAGGTTGATGGGGACCGCAGGGGCCTCGACAACGGCTCGTTCTGGGCCGCCACTCGGATTGGTTACTACCGATCCTTCAGCGGAGGATTGTCTGACCCTCCTAAGGAGTGGAGAGAGATCAAACTCGAGCACGGGCGACTCGTGGCATACGTGGTAGCGTAAACCCCAAACCCTTCCGCCTGCAGGCTAAAGCAGGCCCCCGGCATGAAGTTCGTGCTGGGGTTTTTCATTCGGGGCTTTTTTCTTAAAACAGAGGCCCTAAACCTCAACTTATAACCCCTCTTTTTTCAATTCCTCAATAATTTCTCTGGCTTTTCGGGATAATTTTTTGGGATTTTTTATTTTGACTTTAAAAAGCAAATCTCCCCTTCCTCCTCTTTGTTTAGGCACGCCGCGGCCTCGGACTCTTAAAATATCTCCGGAATCAACTCCGACCGGTATCTGTATTTTAATTTTGCCGTCAAGCGCTTCTATTGATTTTTCGGAACCCAAAAGCGCCTCGGTCAGTAAAATATTTATCTCGGAAGTGAGGTCGTTTCCTTCTCTGGCAAATTTGGGATGCGGCTCGACATATATTTTTACATAAAGATCGCCCGCCGAAACATTTCTTTTGGCTTCTCCCGCTCCGCTTACCCTCAACATCTCGCCGTTATTAATGCCTGCCGGAATCGCTATTTCAACCTCCTCTTCTTTACGCGTAATGCCTTCGCCTCCGCAGGATTTACAGGGATTTTTGATTATTTCTCCCCGGCCTTTGCACTTTTTACATTCCGAGAGGCCGGTAAAAACCCCGAAGATGGAACGCCGGCTTTCGCGCACCGTGCCCGAACCGGAACAGACGGCGCAACGCTCGGTCTCACTGTTTTCAGCAGCGCCAGCGCCGCGGCAAACCCCGCAGACGCTGTTTTTATTAAGCAGAATCCGGCGCGTTACGCCGAAAACCGCCTCGGAAAAAGATATCATTATGTCTATGGAAATGTCGCGGCCTCTGGATGATTGGCGCGCGCCTCCGGGAAATCCGAATCCGAAAAGCCCTTCAAAAATATCGGCGAAGTTGCCGCCTTGGCCTTCGAAAGAAAATCCGTCAGTGCCTCCGAAGTTTTTCCAGATTTCTTCAAAACCAAAATCACCCCTGCCTTGAAATCCTCCGGCTCCTCCCCCGGGAAAAGAGCCGAATTGGTCATATTCTTCTCTGCGCCGGTCGTCGCCCAGAACATAATAAGCTTCGTTTATACGCTTGAATTCGGCATCACTCCCGCCGTTTTTATCCGGATGGTACTTATGAGCGAGGCGCCTATAGGCCTTTTTAATCTCTTCTTTTTCGGCGCCTTTTTCAACGCCAAGAACCTTATAATAATCTTTCATCTTACTCGTGTTTAACGTCTTTCGTCTCGCCGTTATCGCCGTCTTTCTTGGATTCATCCTTGGGTTGGGCTTTATAAATAGCTTCGCCTATTTTTGAAAGTTTCGCGGACAAATCCTCGCTTGCCTTTTTTATTTCGTCGGTACTCACAGCCGAGTCCTTAATTTTTTTCAGATTTTCAACCGCGTCTTCAACGGCTTTCTTTTCCGTTTCGCCGATTTTGTCTCCGGCGTCCCGCACGGCCTTTTCGGCCGTGTAAATAAGAGCGTCAGCCGCGTTTCTGGAATCAATCAATTCCCGTTTTTCGCGGTCCTCGGCGGCATGGAGTTCAGCGTCTTTTTTCATCCGTTCAATGTCGTCTTTGGCCAGGCCCGAAGAGGCCTCAATGCGGATTGATTGTTCTTTGGAAGTCGCTTTGTCTTTGGCCTTAACATTCAAAATGCCGTTGGCGTCAATGTCAAATGAAACCTCAACCTGCGGCAGACCTCGGGGGGACGGAGGTATCCCGTCAAGAATAAAACGGCCCAGGGTTTTGTTATCGGAAGCCATTTCGCGCTCCCCCTGCAAAACATGAATTTCAACTTGCGTCTGGTTGTCGGCTGCGGTTGAAAAAACCTGCGAGCGCGAAACCGGAATCGTGGTGTTTTTTTCTATTATTTTTGTTGATACGCCTCCCAAGGTCTCAATGCCCAAAGACAGCGGAGTAACATCCAGCAGTAAAATATCTTTGACATCGCCCTGCAATATTCCGGCTTGAACCGCGGCTCCCGCCGCCACGACTTCGTCGGGATTTATGGTTTTATTGGCCGTTTTTGCGAAAAGATTTTTCACGGCTTCCTGCATTGCCGGCATTCTGGTCTGTCCTCCGACCAGAACAATTTCATTAATATCCGAGAGTTTAAGGCCCGCGGCTTTAACGGCTCGGCGCGTAATTTCAATGGATTTATCTATGTATTCTCCGACTAGTGACTCAAGTTTTGCCCGACTGAATTTCAAGAGGAGGTGGCGCGGACCGGAAGAATCCGAGGTAATAAACGGAACATTGATTTCGGTCTCGGCAGTGCTTGAAAGTTCGTGTTTCGCTTTTTCGGCCGCTTCTTTAAGCCGCTGCAGAGCCAGAGTGTCTTTAGCAATGTCTATTCCCGATTCTTTTTTAAATTCGCCGATAATCCAAGAGATTATTTTCTGGTCAAAATCGTCTCCGCCCAAATGAGTGTCGCCATCGGTTGATTTGACTTCAATGGTATCGTCTCCGATTTCAAGGACCGACACGTCAAAAGTTCCGCCCCCGAAATCATAAACGGCGATTTTTTCGTCCTTTTTTCTGTTAAGGCCGTAAGCCAGAGCGGCCGCGGTCGGTTCGTTTAAAATCCTGCGGACTTTGAATCCGGCCACCTCTCCGGCGTCTTTGGTGGCCTTGCGCTGCGAATCGTCAAAATACGCTGGAACCGTGATTATGGCCTCGTCTATTTTTTCTCCGAGTTTGGCTTCGGCATCCGACTTAAGCTTCGCCAAAACCATCGCTGAAATTTCTTCGGGCCTGAACCACTTTTCTTCTCCGGAAGACGAAGACATCTTAACCTCGACTCCGCCGTTGGCTGATTCGCGTAATTCGTAGGGCAGTAGAGCTTTATCGCGTTGCACCTCTTCGTCTTTGAATTTCCTGCCTATCAAGCGCTTTACCGAAAAAACGGTGTTTTTGGGGTTGGTTACGGCTTGCCTTTTAGCCAAAAGGCCGGTTAAACGGTCTCCCGACTTGGAAACGGCCACGATGGACGGCGTGGTTCTGTTCCCCTCCGCGTTTTCTATAATTCTCGGCTCACCGGCTTCAACTATGGCCATAGCCGAATTGGTCGTTCCCAAGTCAATGCCTAAAATTTTACTCATATTTTTAATTATTGGTTATTAGTTATTGATTATCGGTTATTTTATAAAATCCTATTTTAACTCTCGCCGGCCTCAAAACTTTATCATTCATCTTATAACCCTTCCGCAGTTCCTCCAAGACCGTCTGGTCTTTTTCTTTTGGCGCGCTTTCTTCGGCTATGCTTTCGTGTTCGGCAGGATTGAATTTCAAGCCGAGCGACTTTATTTCTTCAACTCCGCGCTTTCGCAAAATATTCATTAACTGGTCTTTAATGCGCTCAAATCCTTTTTTCCATTTATCGTCGGGAAACGGCTCTTTTGCGGCTTTTTCAAAACTGTCAAGCACATCTAATATTTCATTTATTAAGTCGGCGTTGGCGTACCTGACGATTATTTCGCGATTTTTTTCTTCGTCTTTTCTGAAGTTTATCAGGTCGGCTTTGGCTCTTTGCCATCCGGCCAAAAATTCCGCGGCTTTTTTCTGGCACTCTTTCAATTCCTCCTTCAGTTTTTTTATTTTCATTTCCGGCTCGGCCCCGAAATTATCTTCCATGCCCGCGGGTTCATACTCCATTTCGTTTTCTTCGTTTTCTTTTTTCATGTCTTTTTTCATTAAAATTCCCGCAAAAAATAATCCGCGTAACTTGAAACACGCTCGTAATTCATCCTTTTGGGTCCTACCAGCAGCAAAATGTTCGGGCGGCCCTCCTCACCCGTCTCCAGATAAAAGACGCCGAAGTCCCGGGCGTATTGCACCGGATTTTCCTCGCCGATGAAAATCTCAAGATTTTTTTTGGATTCTTTGCGGTAAATATCGGCGAACGCGTCAATATTATCCATCAAATAGCCGGCGTTACGCACGGACCGGCCGTCTTCAAATTCCGGCTCCGATAAAAGACGGGAAAGGCCGTGGCTGCCGAAATGCTCGCCGTCGGCGCTCTCAAAACTTAACAAATTGAAAATCTCGGAAAAAATTCTGCCGGCGCTTTTTTCCCTTCGCGTAATTGACCGCAACTTCATAATCAAGCGGGCATTGGGCGTTATTTCGGACATTAAATTATCCACGAAATAACGGTAAGCCGTATCCGTCGGCACGCGTCCGGCCGAAACATGCGGCTGCGTAAGATATCCGCATTCGCATAAACCCGCCACGATACTGCGAACAGTAGCCGGACTTTCTTTCAGTTTTAAAGAAGTCCGGATTCTGACGGATGAAACCGGCTCAGCCGTTTCTATATAATCGCGCACGAGAAATTCCAAAATTTTGTTTTCCCGTTCATTAAGCAATATATCCGGCATATAATCTCCATTATATAAGTTAGCACTCCTATGTCAAGAGTGCTAAAATCTTTACTTTTATCGCGTTTCTTGATATAATCTTCCCGGATTGATTTTCATTCAGAAGGAGGGCATTCCCCTTGAATAAGTACTGGACGAAAA
>CAZNNT010000035.1:0-5679 GCA_964574495.1 uncultured Candidatus Saccharibacteria bacterium | reverse complement strand
CCTCAAAGAAAATGGCGTGTCAAACGAAGAAATTTAGTTCGCCAAAGATTATCTCCGCGGAACAATGGCGCTTTCTTTTGAGTCCTCCGACGAGATTGCTTCTTTTTTCGGTGAGCAGGCGCTTTTTTACAAAAAAATAAAAATGCCCCGGGAGATTTTTAAGGATATTGAAAAAGTAAGCAGAAATGATATCATGAGAGTGATTAGAGAGCTTTTCCGGCCGGCCAAAATAAATTTGGCGGTCATCGGTCCGCACAAGGAATCCGGCGACTATATCTCTCTTCTTAAGAAATTTTAATGCCAAACCTGACTAAAATAGAAATTTCAACCGGCACGTTTCTTCGCGCCATTGTTTTGGTTTTGGGTTTTGTTTTCCTTTATTTCATCAGAGACGTGGTGGCCATAATTCTTCTTTCCGTGGTTATCGCTTCGGCCCTTGAGCCGGCCATAACCTGGTTTAAAAAAAGAAGGATTCCGCGAGCGCTTAGCGCCCTTTTGGTATATATCATTGTTTTCACTCTTGTTGTCGGCACTTTTTCGTTGATTATTCCGACTCTTTTTGCCGAAATCTCGGCGGTCTCTCCCGAGTCCCTGGTTCAAAACGCTTCCGGCGCGCTCTTTGGTTTTATTCCGGAATTGCCGGTTTCAATTTCCGGCATAATTACCGATTGGCTGATTCAATCCAGGATTTATCTTGAAAAGCTGACCGGAGGATTTTTGCAGGCGACATCCGTGATTTTCGGCGGCGCCTTGTCTTTTGTTCTCGTAATAGTCATTTCTTTTTATCTCGCGGTGCAGGAAAATGGTATTGAGAATTTTTTAAAGACCGTAACGCCTTTGGAATACGAAAGATACGTATTGGATCTTTGGTTGAGGACGCGGCGTAAAATCGGTTCTTGGCTTTCGGCGCAAATACTTTTGGGCTTGCTGATAGGCGTTATGGTGTTTATGGGTTTGACCATTTTAGGGGTGAAATTCGCCTTGTCGTTTGCGGTTATCGCCGCTATTTTTGAATTGATTCCGGTGTTCGGGCCGATACTCGCCGCCATTCCCGCGGTCCTTATAGCGCTTTTACAAAGTCCGTCTTTAGGGCTTTCGGTAGTCGTGCTTTATTTCGTGGTTCAGCAATTTGAGAACCACCTTATAGTTCCGGTGGTCTTTAAAAAAGCCGTTGGCGTGCCGCCGATTTTAGTGATAATCGCCTTGATAGTCGGAGGAAAATTGGGCGGTCTTTTCGGGCTTTTGCTGGCGGTGCCGATTGCGGCGGCTTTTGTGGAGTTTTTGAATGACATCGCTTTAAAAAAACAGGTGAGATAAGGTGACTCCGTTTTATATAACTACAGCCATAGCTTATGTTAACGCGCGACCGCATGTCGGTTTTGCTTTGGAGTTGGTTCAGGCGGACGCCATCGCCCGCTGGCACAAACTTAAGGGGCGGGAGGTTTATTTTCTTACGGGCACGGATGAACACGGCGCAAAGATCGTGCGCGCCGCCCAAAAAGCCGGAAAAGATATAAAGGAGTTCGCGGATACAAACGCGTCTATTTTTAAAAAACTTGTTTCAGATCTCGGAATTTCAGCTGATGATTTCATACGCACTTCAGACCAAATCCGCCATTTTCCCGGAGCGCAGGAACTCTGGAAAAAACTTGAAGCGTCGGGAGATATTTATAAGAAAAAATATCGCGGTCTTTACTGCGTGGGGCACGAGGCCTTTGTGACCCAAAAGGATTTGATTGGAGGCAAATGCGCCGACCATGACGCGGAGCCGGAAATTATAGAAGAAGAAAATTATTTTTTTCGCCTCTCGCGCTTTACTCAAGAAATAAAAAAAGCGCTTTCTTCGGGCGAATTGCGGATATACCCCGAATCGCGCCGGAATGAAATGCTGGCTTTTATTGAGGGGGGTCTGGAAGATGTAAGTTTTTCACGGCCGTCAAAAGATATTTCCTGGGGCGTGCCCGTTCCCGGAGATGCCGCGCAAACAATGTATGTCTGGTCGGACGCCCTGGCCAACTACATAACAGCGCTCGGCTTCGGTTCTGAAAATTTGGAAAAATTCAAGAAATTCTGGCCGGCCGATTTGCATGTTTTGGGCAAAGATATTTTGCGCTTTCACGCTTTAATCTGGCCCGGCATGCTTCTTTCCGCGGGACTCCCTTTGCCCAAGGGAATTTTCGTTCACGGCTTTATTAAGGTCGGCGGGCGGAAAATGTCCAAAACCCTCGGCAATGTCATTGACCCGATTGATTTTATTGAACGACACGGGCGCGATCCGCTCCGTTATTATCTTCTGCGCGAAATCCTGACGCACGAGGACGGCGATTTAACCGAAGAAAAATTTATAGAGGCTTATAACGCCAATTTGGCCAACGGCCTTGGGAATTATGTGAGCCGAGTAGTGAAAATGATAGAGCAATATTTCGGCGGCGTTTTACAAAAGCCGTCTGACGCCGAAATATCTGCCGTTCCCATGAAAAAACGCGCCTCGTTTTTCAGGTCTGAAGATGAGGGCGCGAAACTGGAGCTGGTTTCCCCGCCTTATTTTATTGACCGGGTGGTTTGGCCGGCCTATGACAAATCAATGGAAGATTATCAGTTAAAATCCGCCCTTGATTTGGTTTGGTCGCTGATAGCGGAACTTGATTTATATATTCAAGCCTACGAGCCGTTTAAACTCATAAAGACCGAACCGAAAAAAACCAAAGTTATTTTGTGGAATCTGGCTTACGGCGCTTTAAGCGCTGGCTGGATGCTTAAGCCGTTTATGCCCGATACCGCTGAGAAAATTTTTGAGGCGTTCGGTGTTCAGTCCGAGTCCAGAGAGGGGTGGCAGGAACTCAAGGTTAAATTGGAAGCCCCTTTGTTTCTAAGAAAAAATTAACCTAATTATTCTAATTGACCTAATTAACCTAAAAAATACCAAAGCACCAAGCCCCAAAATTGGACATTGGGGTTTGGGATTTGTTTAGAATAATTAGAGCAATTAGAAATTAGGTTAATTTGTAACATGTTTTTTGACTCACATACTCATTTACAATTCAGGGACTTTGACGAAGACCGCGATGAAGTGATAAAAAGGACTCTTGATGGCGGAGTGCTGTGCGTTAATGTCGGGACGGATTTAAAAATGTCCGAAAGCGCGATTAAGCTCGCGGAACATTATGACGGTTTTTGGGCGACTGTCGGTTTGCATCCGACCGATTTATCCGAGGGTTTTAATTTTGAGGATTATGAAAAATTGGCCGCGCATCCGAAAGTAGTGGCCATCGGCGAGTGCGGGTTTGACTATTATAGGACTGGTCCCGAAAGCCGCGTCAAACAGGAAGAAATTTTTCGCGAGCAGATTTTACTTGCGAAGAAAGTCAAAAAGCCACTGATGCTTCATTGCAGGCCATCGCAAAATTCCGCCCCCTCTTCGCTAAAGCTACGAGGGGCAAGCAAATCCTATTCGGATGACGCGTATCTGGACATGCTTCGGGTTTTAAAAGAAGAAGACGGAGATAAAATCGGCGGCAATGTTCATTTTTTTGTCGGCTCCAAAGAAATTGCCGAAAAATTCTTGGAAATGGGCTTTTCGTTTTCTTTTTCCGGAGTTATCACCATTACTAACGTGTATGACAAAGTCGTGAAATTTTTGCCGCTTGACTCAATTTTAATTGAGACCGACGCCCCATACGCCGCTCCAATTCCGTATCGCGGTAAGCGAAACGAGCCGCTATATATTCGCGAAGTCGCCAAGCGTCTGGCAGAGCTTCGCAAAAAGTCATTTGAGGAAATTGCCGAAATCACCGCCCAAAACACCAAAAGAGTTTTTAACCTGAAGTTTTGAAAGTAACATATTTTTAACAATTGTTAAGAATATGTTACCTGAGTAAAACAAAAAAGCCCCGACGAATCGTCGGAGCCGGGTTTACAAAGTGGTCCAAGTCCGACTTGGACCAAACTTATTGTTTGGAAAGATTCATGCCGCCTCGCACCAAAACCTCTTGTGCGGCTTTCCTGTATTCCTCATCAGCTCCCGCCGGATAAAAACCGGAAAATGTCTGTTGAGATCCAAAGAGCGCCAGCGCATTTTTACCTTTTACGCCGTTTGGTGAAGATGCCGAGCGCAGACCGCCGAAACATTCCGTTTCAACAAGCGCGCCGGTGCATTTCCTGTTCCAGTATAGGTTTCCGGCGGGGATAATGCGCGTCATTAGTTTTAGCGTTTCCAAATCTCGGCAGAATACGGAGCCCGTAAGCGCGAAGTTTGAAAGTTTGCTCCCCCATTTGATATCGTCAAAACTGTCAAAAGGCACAACAGTGCTTACTGGACCGAAAAATTCTGCGTTCATAATTTTCCGCATGCATTCTTCGTTATAGGCCGCCCTTTCGCGGATCAAAAGTGTTGGGGGGAAATCGTTTGCAGAAACACGGTCAATTTTCTTCTCGTAAAGCACACTTACTATATTAAGGTCCACATATTCTCTTATTTGTTCAACCAGCTTATTTTTATCGGTGAGGGTAATCATTGCGCCTAAGTCGGCGCCTTGTTTTACGTCGCCGTAACGAATTTGCTCTAATCGCTCAAATATTGTTTGTAGAAACGGTTCTTTAATTTTGCGATCCACAAATGCGATTCGAGCCGAAGAACATTTTTGTCCCGAACGGCCGACAAATGATTTTACATATTCACTCGCGGCATGAACCGGGTCGGCATCTTCGCAAACGACAAAAATATTCACGCCGCTTGTTTCGGCCGAGCCGTAGACAAGTTCCGCCCTGCCGTGATATCCGTATCGAAGAAGATCTCTATGATTGCGTCTGATTTCTCTGAAAACCTCACTTGAGCCGGTAAAAGAAAAACCGGAAACATAAGGGCTTGAAAGAAACGTGTCAACCACTTCTTTGCCCCCGGGGGCGTAGTTGACTACGCCACGCCAATCGATGCTCATTTGCTCAAATGCGATTTTAATGCTTTCCCATACAAGATATCCGCAAAGCGCCGATTTCGGGGACGGCTTCATAATGACGGCATTACCCATCGCCAGCGCCTTGGTTGCCATATCCATCGGAATGGCACCCGGGAAGTTAAACGGCTCAACATCAAGAAACACGCCGTGCGGATAAAAACATTTCCCGTTTATGTCGCCCGCGATTTTGGGGCTCGGAATAAGCAAGTCGCGGTTAAGCTCTTCAAGATACATCGCGTTTATAAGAGGAAAATCTGCCTCTTCGTCGGTCTCGCCTATGGCCTCCGCAATGGACTGTCCGGTTTCATACATTTTTGCGGCGCACAAAAGCCAAAAACGCTCTTTGACCACTTGCGAAATTGTTTCAAGAAGCTCTACTCGCTTCGGCCACGGATTTTCTTCAAAAAATCTGCGTCCGGCATTGTAAATAACTTTAATGTGGGAATCAATATTATCACGAATATATGAAGAGGGTTTAGCAAATTGTCCAACTATATGTCGCGACGGGTCTTCTGTTGCCGGCGCGTTCGGGTCATAAGTTTTAAAATGTTCGTATGACGTGCCTATGGCGCGGTTGAGAATCCACGTAAAATTTTTACCGAGATAGTTTTTTTTAAATTGCTCAATACCGTCGGCAAGTTTTTGCGCCGTTTCCGGGTCAGACGGATTTGGATAAACTTTGCTTGAAAGTTGCGCTTCGATGCGTTCACGAACAGAACTCATC
>CAZNNT010000034.1:0-6788 GCA_964574495.1 uncultured Candidatus Saccharibacteria bacterium | reverse complement strand
GGTCGCGACCGAGGAGGCGGAAGCCGACGAGAGTTGTGACCGATCCCTCGAGCGCGCATAAAAATTTGTGCTATACTCACAAAAGATTGGAAATGCAGGAGGAAATCAAGTGCTTTTCTCTGTCGGCTTTCTGACCGTTCTTTTCGGGGCATTGTTCTATTCTTTCCATATCCTTACCGTAAATAAGTTTTTTGAACTTATATTTTTTGTTTTCTTTTTGTCGCTCGGCCTGACATTCTGGTATTTACTGCACCAATCCGGAGTTTCAAGATGAAAAAGCGCGAAACTTTTAAAATCCCGCCAGGCGGGGTTTTGTTTTTGTTTACACTGTCGAAGTGTGCCGCGGGTCAGAATCGAACTGACGACCAATCGCTCTTCAGGCGAATGCTCTACCACTGAGCTACCGCGGCATAACAAAATGTTAGCCGTCTGTAATTATTTAGTCAAACATAATTTACTCCTGCCTGATTTTTAGTTTTTGAATCCGTGCTTTATCCAATTTTGGCATATGGATGGTTAAGAGGCCGTTTTTCAAAGTGGCCTCCGACCCCTCAACATCAATTTCTTGAGGCAGGAGTATGGAGCGGGAAAATGACCCCCAATAGAGTTCCTGGTAAAAATAATTATCGTCTGAAACATGGTGGTCTCTTTCTCTTTTTCCGCGTATTGTGACCATTTCCTGTGTTATTGATACATCCAGGTCGTCCGGCCTTACTCCCGAAACCACGGATTTAATTATCATTTCATCCGGCGTTTGGTAGACATCCACCAAAAGCTGGCCTTCGTCGCTGGTTTGAGGAAGGGAGGATTTGTTTTCCGAATTGATATTTTTAAAACTGAAAGTTTTTTCTTCGTTTCTTTCCGCCGGCGCCGAGCCGGTTAATCTTTCCAAAAAAGAACGTCTGTCTTTTGGCATATTTTTATATTTTATTTTTTAAATTTTTAATTATTGGACGGACTTTATTTTTTTAATTTTTTCAAAAGATAAAATTACGACTATCACCCCCAGCCATACCACCGAAAAAACATAAATCAGACCCTCGGTCCCTCCTTTTAGTATAAAAAAGTTAAAAACGGCATGCAACAAAGTGGCCAAAGCCAGCCCGCCCAAAGCGTTGCGCAAACGATGATGAGGATGGAAAAAATCGTAAGCGATGGACAGGCCGACAACAGACGATGTCAAGATATGCAGCAGGGTCGCTCCGATAAAACGGAGGTGTGCCGCGGCGAGTCCCGCGGCGATTTCGCTTTGAAAGATTCCGAAAAGCATCAAGATATTTTCGATGGCCGCGAAACCAAGAGCCGCCGTAATCAGATATACCGGCGCGTCAATCGGTTCGTCAAACGCGTCCTTGCGCATCACCGCCCAGAAAGCGGCGCCATATTTTAAAAATTCTTCAATTGCCGCCCAAAGCAAAAAAAGCGCGAAGGTCGGAACTCCCCTTGGCCAAAAACCCAAGTTCAACCCGATGTAATAAGCGGCCTTTTCTAAAAATAAGGCCGCGAAAACCGCGACGGCTCCGAATGAGAAGGCCAAAAAAAGCGCTTTTCGCGGTTCGTGGTGCTGGTCTTCGCGGAGCCAGAACCAAAGCCAGATTAAAGAAGCGATTAAGCCGCCAATGGCGGCGGCCAAGCCAGCTAAGGGGTTAGCGATTACTTGGGCCATGGGGCGATAATTAAAAGTTCCTTTTTGCCGGAAGGCAAAGCCGACCAAATTTCTTCGGTTATGTGCGGCAGAAACGGATGTAAAAGTTTTAAAGAGGTTTCAAGAACATGATTTAAAATCCTTGCCGTATTTTCTTTTTGCTCCGGACTCTCTGTTTGTTTTTTGGACGCTTCCAGATATACATCGCAAAATTCTCGCCAGAAAAAATCATATAGGGCATGCAGGCCTTGGCCGAATTCGTATTTGTCTATTTTACGCGAAATATCTTTTTTGATTTTTGCGAGGGATGCGAGTATTTTTTTATCGTTTTGGGTTTTGGGTTTTATTCGCGAAGTTTGCCCGGTCATTCGACCGGGCGACCCGCTTCGTTCCAGAACGAAGCGGGTCGCGTTCCAAATTTTATTCAAAAATTTCTTTCCGGTAACAAGCGTCTCTTCAGACCAGTGGATATCTTGGCCGCCCATGGATTGCCAGATGAGAGCGAAGCGCACGGCATCTGCTCCGTACTGTTCAATCAGATTTAGCGGGTCAATTCCTGTTCCCAAGGACTTTGACATGCGTTTGCCTTCTCTGGTTAAAACCGTGGCATGAATTACCAAATCGCGAAAAGGCGCCTTTTTCATAAATTCAAGCCCCGAGAAAATCATTCTGGAATCCCAAAGATTGATGATGCCGCGATCATTGGTTAAGACCGCCGTCGGATAAAATGTTTTGAGGTCATCGGTTTCTTTTGGCCAGCCCAGAGTCGCGAACGGCCAAAGGGCCGAAGAAAACCAAGTATCAAGCACGTCGGCGACCTGCTTATATCCGGCATTACAGTATTTGCATTTCGGCTCTTTTTTGGCAACCACAAATTCAACGCATTTTTCAATATCTTTTTCGCGCCCGGGTTTTGGAACACACATCTTATCGTGTTCCCAAACCGGCAATTGATGACCCCACCAGATTTGGCGGCTGATGTTCCAATCCTTTACCGAGCCCAGCCAGTCAAAATAGGTTTTTTCAAATCTTTTCGGATAAAATTTTACTTGGCCGCTTTTTACCGCTAAGCGCGCGAGTTTGGCTAAGCCGCCCATTTTTAAAAACCACTGCAAAGAAGGTATCGGCTCAATCACTCTTTCACAGCGATAACAGCGCGCGACATTATGGGCGAGTTCTTCTATTTTTTCAATAAGTCCCTCGCGTTCAAGTTCTTCCACGATTTTTTTTCGGCATTCTCCCGGGTTTAGTCCCTCGCATATTTTTCCGGCTTCCGGCGTCATTTTGCCGCTCTCGCCCATAACTTTGTGAATCGGCAGTCCGTGGTCTTGGCCTATTTCGGCGTCAAGAAAATCATGCGCGGGCGTTATTTTAACCGCGCCCGTGCCGAATTCTATCTCAACGCGGCGATCGGAAATAATCGGAATTTCTCTGTTTTGAATCGGCAGAATCGCGTTTTGCCCGATAATATTTTTATATCGCGCGTCTTTTGGATTGACCGCGACGGCCGAGTCCCCGAGCATTGTCTCCGGTCGGGTCGTCGCCACAGTCACATAGCCCCCATTTTTTAACGGATATTTTATAAACCATAAAGAGCTTTTTTCTTCTTCGTATTCCAATTCCAGATCTGAAAGGCCTGTCTGGCATCGGGGACACCAATTTATGACTCGCTTGCCTCTGTAAATCCAGCCCTTTTTAAAATAAAGAATGAATGCCTCGGCTACGGCGGCTTGGTATTCCTGGTCCATGGTGAAACGGAGCCGCGACCAATCAGCAGATATCCCGAGATTTTTCAGTTGATTGACGATAATGCCGCCGTATTTTTCTTTCCACTGCCGTATTTTTTCCAAAAATTTTTCTTTGCCGAGCTGGTGGCGGTTCAGTCCCTGTTTTTTTAAATCTTTTTCCACCGCATTTTGAGTGGCGATGCCGGCGTGATCCATTCCGGGAAGCCATAGGGTTTTGTAGCCGGACATGCGTTTGAAACGGACTAAAATATCCGACATAGTGTATTCAAGAGCGTGACCCATATGCAAAGAGCCGGTTATGTTTGGCGGAGCCATGCTGATTGAAAAAACTCCTTTTTGTTTTGGTCTGGCTTTACCTTTGGCGAAGGGGAGTTTATCGGGATTAAAATAACCGCTGGTTTCCCAGCGCTTGTAAATTTTATCCTCCGTTCCCTTCGGGTCGTAGGGCTTTGAAAAATCGGCCATATGAAATTATTTTAACTTTTTTTGGCGCCTAGAGAAAGTCGGCCGCGGGCTTTTAATTTCGCGGTGACGGCAAAATCTTTTTTGAGAGCGTGAAAATATCCGGCCGCGGCTATCATTGCGGCGTTGTCCCCAATAAAACCTTTTTCAGGAAAAAAGGTTTTAAGGGGCAAGCGCCGTGTTTTTAGGGTCTTAGTTAATTCCTTTTGGAGGTGTTTATTTGCGGCAACTCCGCCGGCAACGATTAAAGTTTTTGGCTTATGAATTTCTGCCGCTCGCATGGTTTTTGAAACCAAGACATCAACTGCGGCGTTTTGGAATTCTTTGGCCAGAGCGGCTTTATTTGTTTTCGGATTATCACGAAGCGCGTATAAAACCGCGGTTTTGAGTCCCGAAAAACTGAAATTCAAATCTTTTGAATTTATCATGGGCCGAGGCAGAACCAGCTTCCGGCTTCCAACTTCCGGCTTCCAACCGGCAAGTTTTGCAAGTTCGGGTCCTCCCGGATATGGCAGGCCGAGTAGGCGCGCCACCTTGTCAAACGCTTCGCCAACAGCGTCATCTAGAGTTTCGCCGATGATTTTGTAATCAAGCCGATTTTTTATTAAAACCAATTCGGTGTGCCCTCCGGAAACCAAAAGAGCCAAAGCAGGAAATTCAATTTGTTTAGAAATTAGAAATTCGGATTTAGAAATTCCTCTGTTTTGCGACAACAAAACAGAGGCAATGTGTCCTTCCATATGATTTATGGCAATAACCGGTTTTTTGTGTTCTTTTGCCAGAAACTGCGCAAAATTTATTCCTTCCCAAAGGCACGGCTCAAGTCCCGGCCCGACCGTTACCGCAATTACGTCAAACTTGGAAACGGGGTTTCCAAGTCCCATGAACAAAATTGGCAAATTTTTTTCGTGTTCGCGCTTGGCTAAATTGGGAACGACGCCGCCAAACGGCGCGTGGATTTTGATTTGTGAAGCGACCAGATTTTTCAAAACGCGAAAACGCGGGTTTTTTAAACCCCCGCTCGCCTCAACCAGCGCAATGCCGGTTTCATCGCAGGAAGTTTCTATGCCCAGTATTACCATTTAAATTAATCTTTTGTTTCTGAACGCGAATCCTGAACTTGATTTCAAATACTTCTCAAATTTTTGAGCCTTGGATTTGTTTTCAAATGCACCATACCAAATTATTTTAAACGGGGTTTTGCTTGAAGAATATTTAGCCTCTTTATTATTATGTTGCCCGAATCTTTCTTTAAGATCAGAGGTTGATCCGACGTAGAAACTTTTATCTTTAAGACTTTGTAAGATATAACAGTAATACATATTGTTTTGCCCCACTTCACTGCGTTTCGCGGGGCCACTTCGCTTTTTATTCTAAAATGTTGCAAGCCGTATATTTTTTGTGCCTGCACCGCGAAGCCCGCGTAGCGAAGCGGAGTGGGCGAAGTGGTGCGGGTAGGGAGAATCGAACTCCCGCTATCTGATTGGCAACCAGATGTTCTGCCATTAAACTATACCCGCCTATCGATTTAATTTAGCCGAAAATTATTTTTGTTGCAACTCGTCAAGAACGGCATCTAAATCCTCCGGCATGTCGGCTTCAAAAAGCATTTTAGCGCCGGAGGGCGAAATAAATTCCAATTTCCACGCGTGTAAAAACTGGCGAGTGAGTCCCGCGGGACACACCAATCTTTTTCCGGAATAGATTTTATCGCAGATAACCGGATGCCCCAAAGCCGCAAAATGCGCCCTGATTTGATGGGTGCGTCCGGTCAGAGGTAGCGCTTGCAAAAAAGTAAATCCTTCAAAATGTTTTAAAACCTTATATTCCGTGACGGCCTCCCGGCTTTTGTTTTTTTGTTTTTTTCCGGCAATTCTGCGCCTGGAATCCTTGTGGCTTCGGCCGATCGGCAGATCAATGACGCCCTCGTCTTTTTTAATATTCCCCAAAACCAAAACAAGATAGGTTTTTTTAATCGCTTTATTTTTGAAAAGCGTTTTCAGATAATCAAATGATTTTTGATTGCGCGCGACAATCAAAATGCCTGAAGTATCTTTATCCAGGCGATGAACCAAGCCCGGGCGCTCCTGCCATGAGTTTGTCGAATGGTCTCCGACATTTTTTATTTCAGGATATTTTTCGGCAAGATGCTGGACAAGTGAGCCGGCCTTATGATGTTCGTCCGGGTGTACCACAAGTCCCGCCGGCTTGTTGACGACCAGGAAATTTTTATCCTCGTATATTATTGCCGGTTCCACTGGGGCGCTTGAGGTGTTTGCTGATTTTGCGTTTGAGGAGGAGTTTGAGGCGGGGTTTGTATTGGGGCTTGCGGCGGGGTTTGAGGCATTGGCGATGGGGGCGCGGGCGGCGCTTTTTGTTCTTTTGATTTTTCGTCAGGCCAAGTTATTCCCGCGGGCTTTTTGTTTTCTTCTTCCATAACCTTAGGCATAAAAGTTCCGTGAAATTCCGGTTTTAATTCTTTTTCCGGAGCAATCGGCTTCGGCATCTCTTTTGGTTTAAGCTCTTCGGCGATGATGTGTTTAAAGGGTTTCTCCTTTTTTTCTTCGGAAATAAAAATGGAAGCGGCTATGCCGAGAGACAAGAGCAGGACGGCGTACCTCAAACCGGCAATTAAGGGCGTGGATAGTTCAACTTCCGCGTTTTTGGCGACAAAACTTTCATAAAAACCGACGCCGAAAAACAGAAGAACGCTTAATGCCACCCACGACACCACTCCCCACAAAATTGTTTTTAAAATGATTTTTGCCATATGAATATATTATAATATAAAATATTTGTGCGCGGTAGAAGGATCGAACTTCTGGCCTCTTCGATGTCAACGAAGCGCTCTACTTCACCCCGCCAAATTTGGGCAGTGGGCAATGCTGGAATCGAACCAGCGGCCTCTTCGATGTCAACGAAGCGCTCTAACC
>CAZNNT010000033.1:594-6869 GCA_964574495.1 uncultured Candidatus Saccharibacteria bacterium | reverse complement strand
CCATTTTCGTCAAAGCATAGACCGCGAGGACATCCGTGCCGTCAACGCAAAAACCACGGATGCCGAAATTTTCGGCTTTTCTGACCAAAGGAATTGCTCGCGTTTGTTCCTCAAGAGTCGTGCGATAGGCCCACTGATTGTTGGCTATCACGGTTATCAACGGCCATTGTCTGGCGGCGGCCTGATTCAAACCCTGAAAATCGGCAGACGAAGTCGCTCCGTCGCCCACGAAAGTGTAGGCCACAAGGCCGCTTTTATGATGTTTTTCCATTAAGGCTATTCCGCAGGCAATCGGGATATTGGTTCCCAAATGACTGATTATCGGGGGTCTGGACATTTCCGGAATCCCATAGTGGATATTTTCCACTCTTCCCCGGCCCAAAGAATCGGCTTTGGACATATACTGGGCGATATAGGTGTAAGAAAACGGCAGTTTAATGTCGCCACGTTTTAAGGCCTCTTCTCCCCGCGTGAAGTCGCAGCCGATTTCGCGATGAGTAGGCAGAGGCGGATCTTCGTATTTCATGGCCGCGGCCACGCCGCAAGAAATGGCTTCGTGTCCGGTGCCGAAAAAAGCGCTTCCATGCACTTCGCGCCCGGCTATTCTCGCGACCTTTTCTTCGGCCAGACGGGTCTTCAGCATTGAACGCAGGAGAAAAAGAAGGGTCTCGGGGTCTTTAGGCATAAATTCTTCAAGTTCCGATTTTTCGCGCAGGAAAAATTCGTTCGGTCCTTGTAAATCCAAAAAATGGTTTTTCAAAGTCGCAAAATAGTCGAAATTCTTTAAATTCGGCCTGATTTTCAGGTTGCTTACGGGCATATCGGACTCCCTTTCCAGTTTTCAAAGTCCGCTTTTAAAATAGCAAAGCGAGTTTATATGTGCAATAATAGTAAAATGTTCGGGAAGACCTATTTTTTTTTAATCACGCTTTTGGTTTTAATGCTCGCGATACATGCGGCTGCGGTTGGAGGACTGCTTGGCTATGGCCTTTGGTGGCTGGACATTGTTTTGCATTTTTTGGGCGGCATATGGCTTGCGGTTTTGGCTTTCTGGTTTTTGTTTGAGTATAAAGAGTTCCCGAGCGACTTTTTGCCAAAATGGCTTTTGGGCCTGGGCCTTATTTCATTCGCCATGCTCGGAGGCGTTTTTTGGGAATTTTTTGAATTTTCGTGGGATTATTTTATCGCCCGTCCCTACGGCGCGATTCTGGCCCAGCCGGATTTGGCTGACACCATGTCCGATTTGTTTTTTGATTTTGCGGGAGCGGTGGTTGCGGCCGCGTATTTTTTACGCTACTATCGTTTTGGATACGGTGAATACGGATTAAACTCCAAAAAACCGAACTAACATAATTCCCACGATCGTGAGAATTATGTTCACGCAAAAAGGGAGGCAGTGAATGTCCAGAAAGCGCGGAGTTTATGTTCTCGGAGCGTGTCGTACTCCTTTCGGAAAATTTTTTGGTCTTTTCAAAGATGTTCCGGCGCCTTGTCTTGCGGCCGCGGCTATAAAAGGATTATACAAATCTTTGAATCTTCCTCCCGCATTCAGCTCAATCGGCGGCCTTGTCCTTGGTCAAGTTTATTTCGCGGGCGTCGGACAGGCGCCGGTCAAACAGGCGGCTCTGCTTGCCGGTTTGTCCAAAACCGTTAATTCTGTTTCGGTTAATAAGGTTTGCGCTTCATCTCTTTACGCTTTGCAGGCGGCAAGCCGTGAAATTCAGATAGGCGAGGCAGGTCTGATGCTGGCTGGCGGAATGGAAAATATGTCAAGGGCGCCGTATCTTTTGGAACGGCGCGATAAAAAGGTCGGACCGGAATGGAGTGTTATGTCTCGCCAGCTTTTGAAAGGTGATGAACCTCTGATGTATGACAGCATGATTTTTGACGGCCTTCTTGATACGACTACTTCTAAATGGAGGACAATGGGAGAGTTGGCGGATATGTGCGCGGAAGTTCACGCGATTTCGCGCGAAGCTCAAGAAGCGTACGCCCGCGCCAGTTTTGAAAGGGTTTTATCGACTCGAGAGGCGGGCGCGTTTGATCGTCAGATTTGCGATAAGGGAACAAAAGATGAATGCGTTCGTCATCTGGATTCGGAAAAAATCAAAGGCCTGAAACCCGCTTTTTCCCAAAATGGAACCGTTACTGCCGCGACATCTTCGCAGATTGCCGATGGGGCGGCGGTTCTTCTTCTGGGCGACTCCAGAACGGCCAGAAAAATGCGCATTTTGCCGAAAGCCAGATTGGTTGATTTTGTAAGTTTTAATCAGGACCCGATATGGTATACGACCTCTCCGGTAGGCGCGATCAGGGATCTTTTGGGCCGGAATCGGCTGACCGTAAAAGACATTGATTTTTTTGAAATCAACGAGGCCTTCGCGGTCGTGCCGATTTACGCGATGCGGGATTTGGGTATCCCTTTTGAAAAAGTGAATGTTTGGGGAGGGGCGATTTCACTCGGCCATCCTTTGGGGGCCTCTGGCGCGCGTCTGGTTATGAATGTAGACCAGCAGCTTCGTGAAATCGGAGGCCGTTACGGCATTGCCTGCGCTTGCCACGGCAGAGGCGGAGCAATGGCGATTCTTATTAAAAATACATCGGCATGAAGTTTGAGGCCCGTGAGTATCGCGGGCTTTTTAATTTGGTATAATAAAATATAATAAACAAATGAAACTTTCGTTTTACGGCGGAGCGCAGGAGGTTACGGGAGCATGTTATCTTTTGGAGGCGGCGAAAACCAAAATCCTGGTTGATTGCGGGCTTTTTCAATGCCCGAAGATTTGCGAAGCGCGAAACCACGAGCCGTTTCCGTTTAACGCGTCTGAAATCAAGGCGGTTTTTATAACCCACGCGCATGTTGACCACATCGGAAGAATCCCGAAATTATTTAGAGAAAGATTTGCGGGCAAGGTTTATTCAACTCCGGCTACGAAAGAACTCGCGAAAATAATGCTTGAAGACAATCTCCAGCTTTTGAAAAAGGGCTTAGCCGAAAACGGCAAAGAAGGCCTGCTTTTTGACGAAAATGATTTGGCAAGCGCCATGCAGAACTGGGAGGACTTGGAATATCACGAAGAAAAAAATATCGGCGACTTTGAAATTCAATTGCTTGATGCCGGACATATTTTGGGCTCGGCAATGATTGAAATTAAGGCCGAAAACAAAAAAATTATTTTTTCAGGCGACCTCGGCAATCCGCCCGCGCCACTTTTACGGCCAACCGAGAAAATAACCGGCGCCGATTTTTTGACTGTTGAAAGCACTTACGGCGACCGTTTGCATGAAGACCGCGAACAAAGAAAATTAAAAATTGAGCGCGTCATTGAAAACACGATTAAGAAAAAAGGGGTTTTGATGATTCCGGCCTTTTCTTTGGAGCGCACGCAGGAATTGCTTTTTGAATTAAATTCCCTTGTTGAGGAAGGGAGGATTCCGGAAGTGCCGGTTTTTCTTGATTCTCCCCTGGCCATTCGCGCGACCGAGGTTTATAGAAAATACGAGCGCTACTATAATAAGGAAGCAAAATATATTATTGATTCTGGAGATAAGGTTTTTAAATTCCCCATGTTGAAATTTACTCTTACCACGGAAGAATCAAAACAAATAAATGAAGTGCCCGCGCCCAAAATTATTATTGCCGGCTCCGGCATGTCCACGGGCGGAAGGATTTTGCATCACGAGCGTCGTTATTTGTCCGACCCTAATTCCGCGATTTTGATGATAGGATATCAGGCCGCGGGTTCCCGTGGCCGCCAGATTCAAGACGGCGCGAGGTCGGTTAAAATTTTTGGCGAAGATGTGCCGATAAAATGTAGGGTTGAAACTATTCAGGGTTATTCGGCCCACCCTGACCGCGAAATGCTTCTGGATTTTATTAGAAACTCCGCTGATACTTTGAAAAAAGTTTTTATTGTTCAGGGCGAGCCGGCCGCGGCGTTATTTTTGGTACAACGTGTTCGGGATTATCTTGGGATTGACGCCGTAGCGCCCGGATACGCCAACAGTTTTGATATTTGACAAGTATGTGATTTGGTAGTATAACAGAAGAGAATAGAAGTTTGTCCTTTCAATAAACCCAAAACCAGGAAAGGGAAAGGAAATGTCGGAAGCCCTGAAGAGAGTAGGGAATTGGTTTGATATGGCGTTGGGAGTTTTTGTGGTGTTCGGAGCGGTCGCCTATTTCTTTACGAGTAATATTTCGAACGCTCTGTCGGTCACCATAATTTTCATGTTCGCCGTTGCGACAATCGCTATCATTTTCGCGATCTTCACTTGGTCAGATATCCGGCTTACTGCTGCGAACGCTTTTGGGTCCACCGCGTTCGCTATCGGGTCGGTTATTCGCATATTCGCCGTCGTCTGGTCAAACGAGGCAGTCATGACTCTCTCGCTGCCTCCTCTTCTTATAAACGCCGTGTTCGCCGTTGGGATCGCCATGTACGCCGCAGCGTCAGCAAAGGAAGACGGGGCTGAAGAAAATTTCGTTATTCGTTTCTTTGCTCTTCTTCCCATTGTCGGCATGGTTTTTCGGAGGGCAATCATGCCCTTTCTGCCGGCAAAGGAGCAGTCGGCATAGCAGCTGGCGCCTTTGCAGGTTCAAGGACAACGGCTCGGTTCAACCCCGAGCCGTTTTTTCATTAGGATTTTCAGTGAGGGATAAATTCTAGAAAATACTAGACACCGAGTGTTTAGTAAGAACATGAAGTATTAACTTATGACATAGAAAATATGGCCATCACTCCAATGAAAAGATGAGACAAAAAGTGGCGGATTATATTATTTGATATTCCGGAGCGGCATTATTTAAACTAAAAATTTTTAATGCAACTAAAAACGGCGGGGAGAAATCTCCCGCGCCGCAGGCTATTTGTTGAACCTATCAGATTTGGTAGGTTTTTTTATAGGACACTCTGGATCTTGTTCGCAGGGAATTATAAGGTCATCAGAATCGATTCCGCGCGGGATATCCGATGCTGTAAGACGGTGTAGACATTTTGTCCTTTTTATTACAAATCTTATTCTTTTTATCACACTATTTCTCTCTTCTTCATATAGGCAATTCGCGGACACGGATTAACCTCCTCCTTTTGGGTAAACTCCGGAAATTTACATCTGTATCCTATATAACTCTTTTCAATTTCCCCGTCAATGATTTGATTGTATTAATTCACCCCGTTTGTTGCTAAAAACATTTCGGGATATAATAATTTAATGAAACCATCTCCCCATTCGCACTTAAAATTCAAAATAGCCGTATCGGGCGCGGCTGAAACGGGCCATTGCGCGCCGGATGCTTTGGAAAAAGCAAAAGAGCTCGGCAGGGAAATCGTGCGGCATAAAGGAGTTTTGGTTAACGGCGCGACTACCGGCTTCCCTTATTGGGCGGCAATCGGCGCAAAAGAAGAAGACGGGTTCACCATCGGTCTTTCGCCGGCGTCAACCGAAAAAGAACATATTGAGCGTTTTAAATTGCCGGTGGACTATATGGATATGATTGTCTATACCGGCTTTGATTATTCCGGCAGGAATCTTTTACTTACCCGCTCGGCAGACGCCGTGATAATCGGCTGCGGCAGAATGGGCACGCTCAATGAATTTACTATCGCCTTTGAAGACCAAAAACCCATCGGCGTTTTAACAGGAACCGGAGGCACGGCCGATTTAATTGAAGAAATAGTCGCAAAGTCGCATCGTCCCAATGAAAAAATTGTTTATGACCCCGACCCCAAAAAATTGGTTGAGCGTGTGATTGAACTTATCCGTAAAGAAAAAGTGATTGAGATATGAGCGTCTTTTTTGATCCATTGACGCGGGAAATGACGCTCAGGATTTTATTAGCCGCGATTTTGGGCGCGATTATCGGTTTTGAGCGTTTTTACAAACACAAAGAAGCCGGCATAAGAACTCACGCGCTTGTTTCTATGGGCGCGGCTCTTTTTACCGCGATTTCAATATTCGGATTTGAAAGCGGTGGATTTCGAGACCCCGCGAGGGTCGCGGCTCAAGTTGTGGTCGGCATAGGTTTTATCGGCGCGGGCCTTATATTTCTTAAAGGCAACGCCGTTCGCGGTTTAACCACGGCAGCGGGCGTTTGGGCCGCGGCCGCGATAGGCATGGCCGCGGGCGTGGGTTTTTTTTCCATAGCTATTTATACGACGATAATCACCCTTTTTATTTTGTGGGGCGTGCGTCTGGTGGAAAAACGGCTTCCGAGGCCGGCGCCAAGAGAAGGAGAGGAAGACGACGGCGATGTCTAAATGGCGATTGTACCG
>CAZNNT010000033.1:0-584 GCA_964574495.1 uncultured Candidatus Saccharibacteria bacterium | reverse complement strand
GCGACGGTTTGGGGACTTTGGTCGGGATGATTTTCGGCGCGGGGATGTTCGCTCTGCCTTTTGTTTTTTCCCGCGCGGGAATTTTTTGGGGAGTTTTACATTTCCTCGTGGCGATGTTTTTTATGCTGGTTTTGCATTTGATGTACGGGGAAGTGGCTTATTTGACTGACGGCCAGATGCGTTTTACCGGCTATGTGCGCCGGTTTTTCGGTTCAAAGTCCGAAAAGTTCGCTTTGGTCGTTACGGTTTTCAGTTATTACGGCACGCTTTTGGTTTACGGCCTTTTGGGCGGCATTTTTTTATCAGCGCTTTTTCCGTTTCCTTCAGTCGCTTCATTAACGCTCATTTTTTTTGCGGTCGCGGCACTCTTGAGTTTATTCGGGTTTGAACGCATCGGCACAATAAATTTTTATCTTACAATACCCTTATTTATTTTCGTTTTTTATCTTTTTGGTTCTTCTTTCAGCTTCGTGCGTCTTGAAAACTTTCTATCCGGCGTTTCAGGTAATTGGTTTCTGCCTTACGGCGTTTGGCTTTTTGCTTTGGGCGGGTTCGTTTCTTTGCCCGAGGCCAGGGATATAATG
>CAZNNT010000032.1:0-7320 GCA_964574495.1 uncultured Candidatus Saccharibacteria bacterium | reverse complement strand
GATTGATTTTCATTCAGAAGGAGGGCATTCCCCTTGAATAAGTACTGGACGAAAAAGGATGCATCGAAAGCAAAATCGGCCGAAACATTTGAGAAGCTCGCCGAAGTTGCTTTAAGAATAATTGACCGAATGCCCCAGCCGGTTGAAATGGTCTGCGGCCCCCTGACCTCGGGCGGACTCGGGTCTTTAACAAAAAATACAAAAGCGTTCCGAAAATACATAAAAAAACTGGCCTCGGAAGGAAGAATCGTATTCGATCAATTGCCTTTTGAGCCGCACCTGCATCGTATTGCCAAATCAGCGCGCCGCGAAGACGAAAACCGTCTGCTTGAAGGATTTTACGGCTCTATTTTCAAGTCAGGAAAAATAGAAAAACTCGTCTTCATTCCGGGCTGGCAAAGTTCGGCCGGCGCGACATGGGAAAGAAAAATGGCCAAAAAGCTAAAGATCGCGATAAAAGATCTTTAGCTTTTTTTATTTAGCCGATTACCTCTTTGACCATTGAGGCGCTTTGCGGGCTTTTTTCAATCCGAATTTCCGGCGCTCTTTCGCCCTTGGATCGCGCTTCAAAAAACCCGCTCTTTTCAGTTTTTTTCTTAATTCCGAGTCGCTCTTGATCAGAGCCCTTGAGATGGCATGACGCACCGCCTCGGCCTGCGAATGTATGCCCCCGCCAAAAACCTTAACACTTATGGAAAATCCCTTTTCCGGCTTTACTTTTTTAAAAGGTGCCTCAATTATTCCCTGGAGTTCTTCGGTCGGAAAATACTGCTTTGGGTCGCGTTCATTTATTTTGACGGTGCCGGAGCCGGCAAAAATTCTGGCCCTGGCCGTTGAGGTCTTCCTTCGCCCCACCGCTTCCGTAAACCTTTCGGCTTTAACCGGCAAAACGGCTTCGTCTTTCTTGGGCGATGGTTTTTTCTTCGCGGGTTTGGTTATTTTTTTCTTAATCGGCATATTTTATTTATGAAGAAAATACGACATTTTTTAAAAATTCTTTTCGCAATTTATTTTTGGCGAGCATTCCTTTTAAGGCCCTTAAAAAAACTTTTTGCGGATATTTTTCATACAATTCGCCGAGTTTAATTTCTTTTAGCCCCCCCGGATAGCCGCTGTAACGCTTATATGATTTTTGTTCCGCTTTTTTTTCGTCTATTTTAAGTTCTCCGACATTTTTTATCTCAACGATAATCCTCGGCGCTTTATTGGGAGAAAAATCGGCGCGGTGTTTGCCTCTCAAAACCAAAGCCGCGGCTGACGCGGCCCGTCCCAAAGACATGCCTTTCAAATCAATGATAATTTTTTCTTGATCTTTAATGGTCATAGGCGCGTAAATCACTTAACGAATTCCAACACGGCCATCTCGGCCCGGTCATGTTCCCTGCGTCTGGTGCGCGTAATTCTGGTATATCCGCCTCGGCGATTTTTAAAGTCACCGGCGACTTTAAAAATCTTTGCCGTCTGGACCGGATTCAGCCAAACCATTATCTCGCGGCGTTTTTCCAAACCTCCTTTTTTGGCTTTGGTGACGAGTTTTTCGGCAAGCCGCCCGACTTCTTTGGCTTTGGGTAGAGTGGTTTCAATTCTGCCGCGCTCAACGAAAGAACGCAATACGGCTTTCATAAGGGCCTTGCGCGTCTTTCTTACGCGAGAAAATTTTTTTCCTTTACGGAGATGGCGCATATCATTACTCCTTGATGGTCAGACCCAATTTGCCGACAGCCCTTCTTATTTCCGCCAAGGCCTTCGCGCCCACCCCTTCTAAAGCCAATATGTCGGCGCTTGACCTGCGCACCAAGCCGCCCACCGTTCTTATGCTGGCATCGGTTAATGCCTTGGTAATTCTTTCCGACAGCCCTAAATCTTCAATCCTGACTTTATTCTTATCCTCTTCTTCGGCGACTTCTTCCGTGGCGCCGCTTTCCGAAGCGGCTTCCTCTTGCGCTAAAACCTCCTCCTCCGCCGCCTCTTCCTCCTCTTCTTTAAAACCGACAATGGCTTTCAGCTGATTAATCATAATTTTGATCGCTTCTTCCAGGGCCTCGCGGGCAGTAATGGTGCCGTCGGTCTGAACGGTGATGCGCAAACGGTTAAAATCGGTGCGGTCTCCCACGCGCATATTTTCAACTTCATAATTCACCCTCCGAATCGGAGTAAAGACCGCGTCTAAAACCATTTCGCCGACTTGGGCCTTTTCTTTTTGCAAAACGTCCCTGGTAACGTAACCCAGCCCTCTTTCAACGGTTAATTCCATTTCAAGCGCGGCGCTTTTATCGGTGAGAGTGGCTATAATCTGATTGGGATTGGCTATCTCCACCTGTCCCGGTAAACTCAAATCCTTGGCCAAAACCGTCTTGGCTCCCTTAACTTTTAATTTAACCGTCTGGGGGTCTAAGGCGTCCGTCTTAAAACGCAATTTTTTCAGATTCAATAAAACCGCGATAATATCTTCCTTAACTCCGGGCAGGGTTGAAAATTCATGAGCTATACCCTCAATTTTTACCCGAGTGACTCCGGCGCCGGGCAAAGAAGACAAAAGAACGCGCCGCAAACTATTACCCAAAGTATGGCCGTACCCCGGATAAAGGCCGTCTATTTCATAAACGCCCTTATGCTCTTCTTCAGAAACCACTCTGGGTTTTGAAGGCAAAATGATTGAAATATCCATAAAAATAATTAAGACCTAATTTTAATATCTTAATATTATAATACTATCTTGAATAAAATTCAATAACCGCGTTTAAATTGGCCCCCACGTCAACTTCTTCCGGAGTCGGAAGGGCGGACAAGCGTCCTTCATATTTGCTCTTATCAAGGGCAAGCCACGACGGGACCGTGTATTTTTTCAGCCGCAAATCCAAATTGCGAAAAACTCCGTTCCCCAAACTTTGAGGGCGTATGGAAACAACCTGCCCGATTTTAAGATGCCTGGAGGGTATCGTGGTCTTTTTTCCGTCAACCATGATATGTCCGTGGCCCACCAACTGATGAGCGGCATTGCGGGACTCAACAAAACCAAGACGATAAACCACATTGTCCAGCCGCGTCTCCAAAAGCTCAATTATGCGGCGGGATGTCTCCGAGCTTTTTGCCGCTACCGCTTTGGAAACCAAATTTCTGAATTGCTTCTCTCTCAAACCATACAAAAATTTAACCTTTTGTTTTTCTTTCAGCTGGCTTCCGTATTCGGATTGCGTCCGCCCGCGCCTGGACCCCAATCCCGCCCGGCCGTGCACGCCCGGAGGATAGGGTTTTCGTTTAAAGGCGCAATTTTGGCGGCCGCAGACCGAAAAACCCAAACGTCGGCAAATTTTACATGTGATTTTAGGCATATTTTAGACCCTGCGGGGTTTTGGCGGTTTTGGCCCGTTATGCGGAATCGGAGTGACATCTCTTATTTTGTCCAAAATTATGTCCTGCCCCAAAAAAGACCGCACCGCCGACTCGCGGCCGGAGCCGACGCCGTTAACATTTATGCTTACGGTTTTTAGACCTATCATTTTGGCCTTTTCAGCGACAAGTTCGGCGACTTTTGAAGCGGCGTAAGGCGTGCCTTTCCTGGCTCCCTTAAAACCCAAAGACCCGGCTGACGCCCAAATAAGGGCATTGCCTTTTTCATCGGTAAGCGTCAGCATAGTGTTATTGAAAGTCGCGAGCACGTTTAAAATGCCCTTCTCTAATTTCTTTTTGGGCAGGCGGCCGACGGCTCTTGCCCTCAATTCGTGATCCACTCCGCTCGTGGACTTTTTTATAACTCGTTTTTTTCCCATTTTACTTAATTTTTTGAGCTAAAGCGATAAAAAATTAACTGTAAATCAGTGTTCCCTTATTTCTTCTCCACCTTTCTCTTTCCGCTGATTGTGGTGCGGCGCACATTGCCCCGGCGCGTTCTGGAATTAGTGCGCGTCCTTTGGCCTCGGGAAGGCAAACTTTTAATGTGGCGCGTCCCGCGGTAACTTTTTATGTCTTTCAAACGCTTAATGTCGCCGGATATTTTTCTGCGCAAATCCCCTTCAATTAAATTAGTTCCGCCCTCCAAAATCGCGCGGACGCGATTTAATTCCTGGGCCGTCAGGTCGCTAATCAATTTATTTTTATCAACTTTGGCCTCGTTTAATATTTTTACGGCAGCCGACCTGCCAATACCGTAAATATAGGGCAGAGAAAATTCCGCGCGCTTTTTATCGGGTATGTTTGTTCCGGCTAATCTGGCCATATTCTAACCTTGTCTTTGTTTATGTTTGGAATTAACGCAAATTATGCGCACCCGACCCTTGCGTCTGATAATTTTGCATTTCGCGCATATTGGCTTAACCGAAGCTCTAACTTTCATAAATTATAATTATAATCGCTGAATAATGCGGCCGCGATCCGAATCGTAGGGATTAAGTTCAACTTTTACCCGATCGCCAACCAGAACTTTTATCCTGAAATGACGCATTTTACCAGCCAGGTACCCCAAAAGCACCTGACCGTCTTCTAGTTGAACCCTGAATTTGGTGTCAGGCAACGCCTCAATAACGGTCCCCTGCCTAATTTCCTTATTTTCTTTGGCTGTGGCCATTAAATAATTACAAAGACAATGTTAAATCAGGACGGAATTAAAGTCAAGTTTCAATAAGAGCCGCTTATAACGACTTTAGCGGCTTCATCCGGAAATATTTTCCACCAAAACGGCCGATAAATTATCTGCGCTTTTCTTATTTGCGGATATTTATTAAAAATGCCCAATCTGGAGGAGGCCGAAGCCAGAGCCAGCTCGCCGGCCAGACGCTCCTCATCAACGCCCCATACTATTTTGGCTTGGCCGGAGACCTTTAATTTTAATTGCGTGGAGCCGAAATCGGCCCCAACGGCCTCAATTTTTAATTCGTTAAAATTTACTATGTCTATATTCTTGTACTCGGGGTCGTCTTTAAAACGCTCGGCTATTTTATTTTTTATGTCCGACCTCCTGACGAAAAAGGCCTGCAAAGCGCCGCTCAAGGTCATTTTAAATTCGTCGGCTCGCGAACCCTCCGATGGCGCTGTGTCACTAACTTCTATTTCGTATTTATAAGCGCCCTCCGGCGCCAAAAAATCATCCGGAATTTCCGATTGGAAGCGGGCGTAAAGTTTTTGCTTCAATTCATTCTCCAGGTTCTGACGCAGTATTTCTATATCCTCTTTGGACACGACGCCGGCTTTTCCGACAAAACCGCCGGTCATAGGCGTTTTGGAACGGGCGTAAAATTTATCAAATTTAACGCCGCCCTTAAAACCGGGTATGCTGAAATCGGCTAAACCAATATTGTAAGAATCCCCAGCTTCGTCGGCAAAAACCTTGATTTCTATGGAACTCGGGTCTATTTTGCCGTCAATTATTTTCGCTCCGGGAACCGTAATCGGTTTATTGGAGCGAAAAATTTTGCCGTCAACCGTTTCAAATCTGGTGTTGGACAAAAGCGCCTGCGGCTCGGAACTATAGGCGTTATAAATAATTATTATGCCCGAAGCCCGGTCATTAAAATTTTTAAGACCGGAGGTTTTTGCCGAGGACTCCGCTTTATCTTCAAAAACGACCTTTTCCGTCAGAATTTCCGAATCATTTACCGCGGCCGGCAAAAGATTATCAACCTCCAATGTTTCGCTTCTTAAAACAAGATTAACCTCCGCTTTAGCCCAGAAACCTATCGCGACTAAAATCAGCGCGTATGAAATGACGGCTAAAACAATAAATTTGGGGGGAGCGGCCCTATGCAAAGCCGGTTTGTTTTTCGGCTTATTTTCCGGCGCCGGACCGTTCTCTTTTTTTATAACGGAAACCGGACGATTTGGGGGCGGCACGATATCTTGCATTCGATTATTGATTTGCGGCATATTGTGCATATTTTATACAAAATTCCATTAAATCAAAAGTTTTTTCCGGCCGCAGGAACGAACGGCCATGCGAGGTGTAAATATTTAAAGACGAGGAATTTAGCGTATTAGAGAATTCCGATATTTCCGCGCCGCCGGTTAAAATAATTTTTTCGGGCATAAGATCGGGTAACATTTGTTTTTCAACCGTTTCTTTAAAGAGACCCGCCCATTCTTTTATTGATTCCTCAAGAGACCGGTTCACCGACTCTTTAAGTTCGCGGTCAAGTTTATTTTCTTCATAGGCCGAAAGTGTTGAAGCGGCTTCATCCAGACCCAGACGCAAAACCGAGGCCAAGCGGCGCACTATATAATTATATCCGCGCCCGAAACTCGCGATCTTACGCATCTCGCCTTCTTTAATCATAATTATATCCGTAATTTCTCCTCCGATTTCCACGACCGAAACATCTCTCTGGCCGTCTTTTGACAAAACCTCAAAAAAAATCCAGGGTGAGCTTTGAAATTCCAGCGTTTTTATCCCTCGCTCCAAAAACGCGTTTTTTAAAAATATGGCGGCTTTGCTGAAAAAAGCCGAAGTGTATACCGACAAAAAAATCTCTTTTGCGAACTTGCCGGAAATGTTTTGGCCGGGCTGTTTTAAAGAGTAGCCGTTAATTTTCGCGCCGGTTATTTGCGAACGCGTAAAAGCCAAATCGTCTTTTAAAAGACCGAACTCCGCTCGGGCTTGTTTTTTAAAATCGTCTTCGGCCATATCAATTATTTTTTGCGCGTAATTACCGGTTATTTTTCGCGGAGAATCAAATTTATCCAGACGGGGGTAAATTTCCGAGTAATACCACGGCGAAGAAAAAACCACCAGCGCTTCATCGGCTTTACGCGTGATTTCTTTATACGAGCGCATAATTTTATCAATCGGCCCTTCTATTCTTCTCCAAAGGCGGCGCAAATCAACTTCCGGCAAAATAATATTTTCGGATTTAAAGCGCCTTTCTATATCGGGCTTGAATCCGTAACGAAAAAAAACCAGCGCGCCGTTAATTTCCGAACTTCCGATATTGAAAATCAGCTTGCGTCGGCCTTTGTTTTTTATTCCTAAAAAACCCATCACCTGAATTAATTATCAACGGCCGCCCTTATTCGACGAACTCCCGCGGCCACCGATTCCTCTTTTATAATTTTAAAAACGCCTATTTCGGAAGTTCTTGAAACATGAGGCCCTCCGCATAATTCTTCGGAAATTTTTTGGTCATTTTCTCCGATGCCGTAAACCTTAACCCGCTTTGGGTATTTATGTTTAAAAAATGATAATGCTCCGGACTTAACCGCTTCTTCATAATCCATCTCTTTCATTTTAACATCTAAATTTTTTTCTATCATCTTATTTACAAGCGATTCAATTTTTTTCAATTCTTCGGAAGTCGGTTTGCGCCCGAATGAAAAATCAAACCTCGCGCGTTC
>CAZNNT010000031.1:0-7652 GCA_964574495.1 uncultured Candidatus Saccharibacteria bacterium | reverse complement strand
AACGCGGGAAGCTCCAACACCAACGAACATTTCAACAAATTCGGAAGCGGACATATGGAAAAACGGCACTCCTGCTTCTCCAGCCACGGCTTTCGCCAATAAAGTTTTTCCCGTTCCCGGCGCGCCCATAAGCAATACGCCTTTCGGTATGCGCGCTCCGATATCAATAAATTTTTTGGGAGATTTTAGAAAATCCACAATTTCAACAAGCTCTTCTTTGGCTTCCTTTGCGCCCGCAACGTCCTTAAAAACCACGCGCTCTTTTGCGTTGTCCGGGTTAATGATTCTTGCGCGCGATTGCCCGAAAGTAAATGCCTGAATATTTGCGCGCTGAACTTGCCTGGCCGTTAACCAAAAAAAGGCGACGATCAAAAGAAACGGCAAAATAAAAGGAAGCGAAACTCCAAGCCAATACACAAATCCCGAAGGATTTTGCACGTCGAGCAAAACTTCGCGAAGCCTTTCCTCCGAAACTCCGTAATTTTTTAAAGTTTCCGAAAGCGCCGCTTCGTTTTCCTTTTTTGAAGTAAGGTCGGTTCCATCCTTTAATTTCACATCCAACACGGAATCGCGCACAGTAATTTTTGCAACTTCTGCGTTGTTTATTTTGCCGACAAGTTCGGAAAGCGTAATTTCGGGAATTTCCCTAAAACTCCCCGAAAAAGTCGTGTAAAGCACGGCCAAAAACATTAAAATCAAAAGCGCCCCCAATACATTTTTAGAAAATAATTTCATAATTTGTTAATTATAATAAAAATAAGGGTTCTATGCAAAAGACTGAATCGGGCTCCAAATCTGCTCCGAAAGCCCAACTTCCAAAAGATGCGGCATGTCCTCCCAAGGAATAGCGGTCGCCGGAACTTCTTTGGGGTTTACCCCTCCGTTTTGAATGGTGTTTGTTGCGCGGTCATAGTACCACTCTGGAATTTCTTTTATTCTACCGGTTCTGGCCAAGTCCTCGGTCGAAAATGGCAAATCCAAAGATTTTAAATTGAGTTCTTCGGCCCGAAGCACAACCGCAAGAGACCTCAAATCAAGACGTTTTGCCTGCCTTGTTAAAATATTTACATGCCCAGATGCCGACCTCTGGACAACAACATCAAATTTTCCTCCGTCCTGCGATCTCAAATATCCGGCCATGCTCGCACTTTCCGATTCGAGAAAAACAACTTTCAATTTTTTTCCGCGCTGGCGCACTTCTATTGTATGAACGCGCCCTTCTTCGATTTTTTTATGAAATTCTTCCGGAAGTTCCTTCGTTCTGCGCAACTCCTCGTTATGGTGTGCAGCTAAGATCGGCATAATAATTTCAACAATTTTTTGTGAATTTCCCGGCAAGCTCTTGTTTAGCGCGGCAATAAGCCCCGAGAGTCCGAATGTCCTGTCCAAAGGATCTTCTGAAACTGTGCCCTTGCCGAAAAAATCGTCTCGGCGAGCATATTCCAGCATTTTCGCAATACTAGGATCTTCGGAAATTCCTAAAAAATCGGCGACCATTTGCGAAGCAGTGGTTTTGCCGCGAAAATCATGATGGTCAAATTTTCCGCCGCCGATATCAATTAAAATATAACCTTCTCTTTCAAACTCTTCGCCTGTTTTGCCGTCGGGTATCTTTTGCCAAACTTCGAGCTCCGCATTTTCTATTCCCGGAAACTGTTCTTTTCCGAAACGCTTCAAAAGAAAAATAGCCACAAGCGTATCCGGCTGGGGCCTAACAGGTAATATAATAGCTTTAACGGTGTTCATATTTGACTTTTAGTTATAAATGCAGTATACTGTTAAGTAGAAGTATTGTCAACTTGCGGCTTAGAAGAAGGGAGACAAAAACATTGGAGGCTTATGAGATTTTTGAGTCCTTGAAAAGAACATCCGCATATAAAGATTCTGCGCCTGAATCAATTAAGCGCGAAATTTTAACATCATTTTGGAATGAAGAAGCAGATTTATTGAGCCGGCAATACGGCCCGGCCGGAGAAAGAATGGGAGTGCGTGAAGTAGAATTCGGCTTTGGGTTTTTGATGGAAGGGCTAGCAAAACATTCTAGCTTTATCCACCAAAATACCGAGAAGGGCCAGCGAATTGAAAATCTGATCTTGAGCGCTATGCATACCGGGGATGATAATCTCGTGGGGATCGCACATCGCCGATCCAACCCCGATATGCTTTGGATAAAATGCCGCGGAAGAAGAGTAGAAATAATCGGCATGGGAGAAGTAAAAACATCTGCCGAAGCATTCTTGAAAAAACCTGACCAGATCCTTTTGCAGGAAAAATCCGTGCGAGATCTGGTAAAAAACATCCAACAAAACAAAAAAAACGGATACACTCATGGAATTTTCCAAAAATACGGTCTATCAATTTGTGAAGAATTCCGAAAAACATTGATAGTACCCTTCGGCTCCGGAAATAGTGTTCAACAGCACTTGCCGAACGAATGGGAGGCGCTGGAAATTGAGTTTTCTTACGACGAAATCGTTTTTATCGCCCAAAAACTGTGGCCTGGATTTCGCCGAGACGTGATCTTTAAAGAAGGAATCCTCGGCAAATTCGAAAAAGAGTTTGTCGACCAACTGCTTGCTTACAAGATCCCCCGTCTGCGCTTTGTTTATAAAAAAGTGGGAGACCAAACTTTTCCGGCAGCAGAAATTGTTATGTTCTCTTACGCGACCAAACGTCTGCCAGAAAGCGAAGAAGGTATTTTCTTAATCGGTGAACTGATGGCTTCGTGGAAGGAACATATTTTTACATATCCAAGCAAGCTTCTTTCCGAATCGGAATTAACCGATGAGGAAAAAGAACTGCGAAATCTGTTTTCAAACATGTCATTCGACGGAGACAAGCCGTCTCACATCATGATTTTTTTAACCAACCTACGCAAGTTAAAAAACAAATTGGAAAAGCAGCTCAAAAACAAAATGCTGCGCGGCCAAATTGAACTAATGGAAAAGCAGGAAGCATATCTATAGACAATACATGCGACATGCAACGAAAGGAGAAAACACAAACCCTCGGGCACACGCCCGGGGGTAAAAATTTTTTTAAAAAAAATAATTTAGCCCCTAGCTAGACAATCAGCTTTTTGCTGAAAGTTTCGCTAGGGGCTTTTTTATACCTCCTTGCCTCACCCTTGTGAGTGAGTTAAATGTAGTTACCGACTCCGGCCGTGGAAAATTTGCCGGCCGCGGTTTCCCTGATGACATCTTCTGGGCGGGAACTTTTTGAGCAATGCGATGAAATCCACTGCCCCAAGAGAAGTCGGTTGGACCCCCTTGTAAATTACTCCGCCGTTAATCAACATTCCAGTCGTTTCCTGATAATACCACCGGCCCGGTTCGTGGCGGAGAAGTTCATCGGCTAAACCGGTTTGATCAAACCGGTAAGCAAGAATTGCCGCGTGGCCCGTCGGGTTTTTAACGACTAGGACATCGACTTTCTTGGCGACCAACTTGCTCAAAAATTTATTGTTGGTCTCAAGAAAAAAAACTGTCATGCCAGCAATGTTCTCGACTTTGGACAGATCGAGTTTCTCGATTTCCTCATCCGCCTCAGCCATCTTCGCTTTCACCTTCTTCCACCCATCAATCCACCATATGACTCGCTCCCGGATTTCCTCTTCGGCATATCCGAGCCGCCAGAGATCTTTCAGATAACTTGCCGGAGTAAGCGGCGAAAAATTACACTTCGCCGTTTTTTCCAGAAGGTCCTCGAATTTGGAAAGTCCGGCGTCGTCACGATTCTTGTCAATCCCGACGCCATCCTCTGCTTCCAGAAATACTCGGACGACATGGGCGGCGAGTTTGATTACCTCTCTCTGATCACACTCATCGAGCTCATAGAGCTCGCGAAGAATCCAGGCGATGGCCATGAATGGACCTTTCAGGTATCCAGTCTTGTTGTTTTTGTCCAACATCTCAACCAACACACCTTCAGCTGAGGTCTCGCAACCAACTATATGCCTCAGCACGAACTCCGTAGCTGAACCCACTTCGTTTATTCCGACATGATACTTGTCGTCCCCCAAGTCGATTGGGAGTATCCCTTCCGACTCCCACTTCCTCATCTGCTCTTCAGGGCAACTGTTTTCGTCCCAAAGAGCTGTTACCTCCACTTCACTCCCCTGTGCTCTTTCGAGCACAGCCATCGCCGCGATCTTGTCAATCGGCGGCTTGTTTAGCATGACAACACCGCGATACGTTTTTTCCACTAGAACCTCCTTCGTTTTTCGAAAACATCTGTTGAAATTTTAGACTACATTTTACCTTGTTTTCAGTGTACTTATTTAAATAGATTATAGCATATCTATAAAAAAAATCAAGCCCTCTGGATGGTTTTTGAGACCACTCCAAAAGGGCTTGTTTTAAGGGCAGAATTGGGTTTTTTCCCCAAACTGCCGAGTTTTTTGTTTTTTTACTCTGCTGCTACTGTGGCAACCTCCTCCACAGGAGCAGGCTCGACGCCTTCTGCAACGGGTTCAGCCGCTTCTTTATCGCTTCCTTCCGCCTTCTCCTCCGCTCGCACCGCCGGCATCAAATGATCCGGATATTCTATCCTTTCGCCTCTTTTGTTAAAGAGACCAAAGTAGATGTTCCGGAATACCGCGCGAAGCATGCGTGGTAAGGACTCGATCTCGTGCGCGCCGCCCAGTTCGTCACCAAGAAGCCGTTCCGAATCCCCCGGCAAAGCCCAGACGATTTTGATCGACGAACCCTTCCGCTCGACAACGTACGCCAGCAAAATTGCTGGCTTTTTGTTTTCGCGGAACCATAGTGCCTTTACGGCGTATGTGCCATCCGCGCCACTCACTCCCATGAGTTTCTGGGCGCTTGTGCGGTTGATGTACGAAGCTCCGTGCGCTTGCGCCGCAAGCTCCAACTGCCAGTCCCGCTCGAACTCGCGGTTGGCAAAGCGAATGCCCCGCCACCACTCATCCGAGTTTAGGACCTGCACTCGCTGCCACTCTTTTGCAGCCTTAAGCTGCTTGTAGTGAAAAGCAGTTCCCGGAACTTCTGCGGCTAATTTGAACTTGCCGTTCCCGTCACCCTCCAAATGGAAGGTGAGGAAGTTGACTCGCCCACCATCTCTGATGGTAATGTCAACCGGGCAAATTCCGACCGCCTCGCCACCGCGCAAATCGTCAAAAGTGAGCGGATGCTCAACCTTTGACACATCACGCAGCGCTTCCGCTGCTTCTCGTTTCTCCCCAGCGAAACCATCGCGCTCTAGTTTTGCACGCATGGCTTCCCGAAGAATGTTTGGTTGAACCTCCGAGATGTCGCTCCCATCAACCGCAACCACAATCTGGCTCCGCTGCTTTCGGACTTTCTCTGATTTCTTTCCCCGGCCATTAAAGGCCGAGTAAAAAAACAGCATGTGAGCCAGCCGAGCGCTTTGCGGCGTAACCTTTCGACAAACAACATTGCCATCGTTACGTTCCAAAAGCGCTTCGCCCACGAAACGACTCTCGCCGCTTCCGTTGTCCAGTACGGTAACCCGAACAAAAGAGCGCAGACCTTTCCCACTTAAGAAATCCTTAAGACTCCTAAGAGTCTTGTTGGAGCTCTTATGCGCCTGGAGCTCTTCGGTGGAGAGCATGTATTGCGCCGCCTCCGCGACGTATTCATCTCTTCGTTCTTCGCGCGCGACGCGCGATTGATCGAAGATGGAAACGCAAAGGTTGAAAAGACTACGCGCCATTTCACTGTTGGGCGACACGACAAACGCACGGCCCTTATGGACCAGCGGACCAGGGCCTTCCTTAATCAATCCGTCCTGAAGAAGACCGGCAATCAGAGTTTCTTTGTCGGCTGGAGCCATTTTATTGGCGTCCATCTTTTTTATCTCCGCCGATCTCTTCGCCGCCGCCTCACGCGCTCGCAAACGAGTAAACGCGGCCTCAACGATCGACCCCTCGGTCGCCTCGAGCAATGCCTCATACTCAACTTGGTTGGCCGCGAGTTCCTGCTCGTGAATCTTAATTTCCCCCTTCACGAGATCGTCGTACCCACGCCCAAGACTGGGTTTCAACACTTCTTTGATGACACGAACGCGTTCCTTCTTCTCGTCTTGCAACGAGAAAAAGTCGTCGACATCCAAATCCGAGACTTCATGAACCTGCCGAGATTTTAACTCGGCCAATCTTGTCCGGCGCTCTGCCATTCTTGCAGGCCTATCTGACGCCATTCGGCGCAAACGCGCCTTTACGGCGTCGCTTAAAACTGGATTCATACTGCCCATGTTTATTCCCTCCTTTGGGATGTGTTGTGCCCCGCCTTGCGGGGATGCCTAAGTTTAAATTTTTAGCGCGCCAATGAACTTGTTACTTTTTCACCTCCTTTTTTTTGAATTTGGCGCCCAAAAACAACGATTTTTCAACGTTCATACAATGTTCATTATACTCCTTTTTTAGACCTTGTCAACCTTTAAACAAAACGCGAAAATTGATAGAAGTTCGACTTCTATCAATTTAGCTATGGCAGTTTTTCTGCCTCCGGAATCGGCACGATATCTTCTTTTTGAACAGTTAGTTTTTCTTCAAAAATTACGGATTTTAAGTTTGCAACAATTTCGAGCACTTCCCTATTTTTTAGTAGCCGTAAAACCAAAGCCCACATTATGATCCCGATAATTCCCGAAAGAAGACCCTGAAGAAAAATTCCTAAAAATGTATGCAAATCAAAAATTTTAGCAAACACATTCAGACCGATATAAGCCGAGGCTCCAGCAACGGCGCTTCCTAAAATGATTTGAAAAATATCTCGACCCGCATGAAAAGACGGGAAATACCCGAAAATCAATTTAAAAGAAAAAGAAAGCAGTACTAAATTTAAAATGTTGCTTGCTAAAATTCCCACAGGAAGCGCGAGCACCCTGATATCGTAAATATCTGAAAGATTAAGTATCGAAGAAAATAAATTTTTGACCGTCTCGTTTTCAGAAAGCGCGCCAGATAACCAAAAGGCCAGCAAAACTCCGATCGCATTTGAAATTATATTTACTAAAAGCGGCTTCCAAGACTGCCCTTCAGCGTAAAACGCCCAGACCAAAAGTATAAATAAGCTTTGGAAAATTACGGCAAGACTCAAAATAAAAAGAGCGGCTGCGGTAAGTCGCGTATCCACCCAATTAAAAGCGCCGCTACCTAAAATTACTCTAACAATCTGCGCCCGCAAAACTAAAATAAGAGCCGAGGCAGGCAAGGTCCAAAATAAAATATGCCGGAACGCGGATGAAAAATGTTTTTGAAAGTCGCCTCGTGCTTTTTTTATGGAATAAAGTGCCAAATTGGGAAAAGCCGCCATGCTGTAAGAAAGCCCGATAATCGTTACCGGAAGTGATTGTAAATTGGAAGCAAAGTTAAAAACAGCAATTGATCCTTGGGAGAGGGTCGAAGCAATACCGGTTAAAACGATGACCGAAATCTGCGCAACTTGCAGCCCCATCGTGCGTGGAAAAGAAAATTTTAAAACTTTTTTTAAATCAGCATTCCAGAGCTTGCTAAACTGCGGGAAAACTCCGATTTTAGAAATTGCTGGTAACTGTATAGACATATGAAGCACCGCCCCCAAAATTACCCCCCAAACAATTCCGTAAAAACTTTTTGTTAAAGGCATAAAAAAATAAATTCCTATTATAATCCCCAAATTGTATAAAAC
>CAZNNT010000030.1:0-7892 GCA_964574495.1 uncultured Candidatus Saccharibacteria bacterium | reverse complement strand
ATATCCGAGAAGTAATCGCTTTCCCAAAAACAGGCGATGGCCGGGATTTGATGATGTCAGCACCGTCGGAATTGGATAAAAAACAGCTGGACGAGCTCGGGTTGAATATAAAAAGAAAGAAAAACAAGCGAAGCGTATAAAATTGGCGACCTTGCGCGAGCGCAGTCCCGCACTGAACCGCAAGGTTCTAGTGCGGGAGAAAAAATAGAAAAATTGGTTGACTTCCGCTAAAACTTTTTAATTTTTCTTGCAAAGGCGTCGCCTTTGCAAGTTAAAAAATATAAAAAGTGTCATGGGGCGTAGGGATGTACGAAAATGAAAAGTACCCACGCATGGCGGGTACTACGGATTTTGGTGGCTTCCGAGACGGTTTAGTCGAAGAGGTAATCGAGTTCCGGGTGCGGTTCTCGAATACCGTTCATAACCATCTCAGTTTTGCCACACGAGAGACACCGCCAGAGGGCTTCGCTGTGCTCCCATGGAAATTGGTCACCCGGTGGATACTTCATCGAGCTCTCCAGCTCTTGGCATCCACCACAGTGATGGCAATCCATGTGGTTTGCGCCTTCATGTGGACACGGCATGACTCACCTCCTGTTGGTTGGGTTGGTTGTATTACTGAAACACCGCCTAAAGTATAGCATGAAAGTATACGATTTGTCAAGTTTTTGCCCGCATGACATTTTCTATAATTTAACCAATGCCGCCGGAAAAAGACATAAAGTAAACGCCTATTATCCGTTTTATCATGTCAAATTTTCCTTTTCTCGCGTATAAAAATATGATAAAGTTTTTTAATGGCGTACAAAGTAAAAACCGAGAAATTTGAGGGGCCTTTTGACGTCCTTCTGAATTTAATTGAAGAAAAGAAACTTTCCATAAACGAGCTCTCTTTATCTCAAATCTGCGAAGAATATCTGGTTTATTTAAAGACACCCAAAAACATTTCGCGTTCGGAGGCCGCGGCGTTTCTGGCGGTTGGCGCCACTTTGATGCTGATAAAATCCCGCACGCTTATTCCTGTTTTTGAACTTACCGCCGAAGAAGAAGAATCAATTGAAGAACTGGAGAGCCGGCTGAAAATGCTAAAAATTTTCAGGTCTTTAGCCACGCAAATTAAAGAATACGGCTTTAGAAATACGCCGCTTTTTTCGCGGGAGGCCTTTATCGGTTTTCAGTTCGGCTTTTTGCCTCCGGTAAAAATTAACACCGCGATTTTATATAAATTGGTCTCAGCTATAATAGCGACATTTCCGAAGCCCGATTTGCTTCCTCGGCGCACTTTGGCTAAAGTTATTACTATTGAACAGAAATCCAGGGAAATTATAAACCGTATTCAAGACCGCCTGTCCGGCTCTCTGGAAAAAGTTATTTCGGCCAAAGACAAATTGGAGCTGATAGTGGGATTTCTCGCGCTTCTGGAACTCATTAAGCAGGGATTTTTTGAGATTGAGCAAAAAGGTCTTTTTGGCGAGGTGGAATTAAAAAGGGCCGCTTCTTAGATTTATGGAAAATTTAGCCAAAAGAATAGAAACCATACTTTTTATCAGGGGAGAGCCGGTTGCCGTTGAAAAATTGGCCAAACTTTTGGGTTCAGATAAGACCAAAATCCGCGAAGCCGCCGAGGAATTGGACCAAAAACTTATTGGTACCGCTTTAACTTTGGTCTGGAGCGGCGACTTTGTGCAATTGGCTACGCGTCCGGCTATGGCTAAAGACGCGGAAGGATTGATTAAAGAAGAAATATCTCGGGAAATCAGTTCGGCGGCGGCCGAAACGCTGGCAGTCATTTCTTATCGCAGTCCCATTATGAAATCAGAAATTGACTACATCCGCGGCGTTAATTCTTCGTATACTTTAAGAGGGCTTTTAATCAGAGGTTTAATAGAAAGAAAAACCAACCCAAAAGACGCCCGGACTTATATTTATCAGGCCTCGATTGATTTTCTTAAATTTCTGGGCATTTCCAGAATAGAGGATTTGCCGCAATATGCCGAGTCCGCCGACAAATTCAAACAGTTTCTAACTACTATGAAAAAAGAGAATTTATGAGATACTTGATTTTTTTCGCGGCTCTCGTCTTGCTTATGAGCGTCGGCGTTTCCTGGCCCAAAAGCAAGAATTTTTCCGAGTCGGATTTTTTCTTTTTCGCGGCTCCCGCCGCCACCGAACGCGATGAGGCCCCCGACGACCCTTTTAAAAATTTGGAACTCCAAGCCCAGGCCGCCGTTCTTCTGGATTTGTCCAAAGGCGAACTTATTTTCAAAAAGAACGAAAACCTTGAATGGCCTTTGGCCAGTTTAACCAAATTGGTTACCGCCGCCGTTTTTTACGAGCGCAAAGAGGACTTTTTTAAAGATGATTGGCCTCAAATTCCTTTAACGGCGGAGGCGGTAAGCCAAGAAGGCGATGACGGTTTTTTGGTCGGCGAGTCGTTTGCGGCAGAAGATTTGGTCAGAGTAATGCTTGTTAAATCCTCTAACGACGCCGCTTACGCTTTGGCCGATTGGCTTAAAAAATACGCCGACTCAAACGACCCTTCATGGTTTGTAAACGAAATGAATCTTTTTGTCAGCCGGCTGGGTTTTCAGAAGACCTATTTTTTAAACCCGGCGGGGCTTGACGCGGATAGCCATTTGGCCGGCGCCTACAGCAGCGCGTCGGAGGTGGCCGATCTTTTTTCCTGGCTCATAAAAAACAGGCCTCAAATTATTTTGGCCACGGCCAAGCCGCAAATTACCGTTTATTCTTCGCAGGGCCGAAAGCATATTTTTGAATCAACCGCCAAAGCGGCCATGGGCATTCCGGGATTGTCCGGCGTCAAAACCGGCTATACCGATCTGGCTAGAGGCAATATCGTTATGTCTTTCGGAATCGGCATGGAACGCCAATTTATAGCTGTTGTTTTGGGTTCTTCTTACGAGGGACGATTTTCAGACGCTTTAAAACTTTATGAAGCAGCTTTAAAGTATGTTGAAAAATTATGATTCTTAATGTTTTTAAGGTCTTCGGACTCTCAATATTTTCTTTTTTCGTCGGAATGATAATAGCGCCCATCCTCGCGCGTTATCTTTATAAATACAAAATGTGGCGCAAAGAAGCGCGGCGTTTCGCTCCGGACGGTTATCCGACTCCCATTTTCAGCGAACTTCACAAGGATCGCGAAACAGGCGTGCCGCGTCTCGGCGGTTTGATAGTGTGGCTGGTGCCGCTCGCGATTATTTTTTTGATAAGCATAGCCGGACTTATTTTTCCGTCAAATTTCGTTTTATTCAAATTAAATTTTTTAAGCCGCACCCAGACATGGCTGCCGCTTTTTACTTTGGTTTCCGCGGCTTTGGTCGGATTGGCCGATGACCTTCTGCAAATCTTCGGGAAGGGCCGATATATAGCGGGCGGAATGAGATATTCAAGGCGTCTGGCTATGATAATTTTAATCGCCGCGATCGGGGCCTGGTGGTTTTATTCAAAACTGGGCATGGATACGGTTTTCGTGCCGTTTTTTGGCGATTTGTCGCTAGGCATACTTTACCCCATCTTTTTTATTTTGGTTATGCTGGCCACTTTTTCCGGAGGCGTCATTGACGGTTTAGACGGCCTTGCCGGCGGGGTGTTTGCCGCCGCGTTTTCCGCTTACGCCGGCATCGCTTTTTTTCAAAACCAGATTGATCTTGCCACTTTCTCCGGGGTAATCATCGGGGCTTTGCTTGCTTTTTTATGGTATAACATTCCGCCGGCGCGCTTTTACATGGGCGAATCGGGCATCATGGGGTTAACCACCGTGCTTACGGTGCTCGCGTTTTTAACTGATTCGGTTTTGGTGCTGCCCATCATTGCTTTGCCGCTCGTTCTGGCTTCGGCCTCAAGCTCCATTCAGCTTTTATCAAAGAAATTTTTCGGGCGTAAGATTTTTAAAGTCGCTCCCTTCCATCATTATCTGGAGGCCTTGGGCTGGCCGGCGCACCAAGTCACCATGCGTTTCTGGGTGATAGCCATAGTATTTTCAATAATAGGAATGGTCGTGGCGCTCATGGGGCGCTGAAAAAATCGGCATGCGATGGGGCAAGAAAAAAAATTTGGCGCAAAAAGTCATAGAGCCGGATGAGATTTTTTTGGATTCCGCGAATTCCCCGGGTTTTGAGCGCGAGCTTTTTGAAGGCAGGATAGAGGCGCCTCTTTCCAGAAAAATTCCTTACGCCATTTTTATTATTTTTTTGCTCATGGCGGCGGCCGCTTTCGCGCAACTGGCCAATTTGCAGATAATCAATCACGATTCGTATTTGGCTAGAGCCGAAAATAACACGCTTTCAAGGATAAGGATTCCGGCTGAAAGGGGTTTGATTTACGACAGATATATGAAAGAGGTTGTTTGGAATTCTTCCGACGGAAGAGCTTATTGGAAAAAGAGCGGGCTCGCGCATGTCTTGGGGTATATCGGCTATCCGGAAACGCTTTTTGAAGGTATGGACCCAAAAGCAAAAATCGGCCGTGCCGGCATTGAAGCGGCTTACGACGGGATTTTGCGCGGCCAAGACGGAGCCCGCCTTATTGAGGAGAGCGCCAGCGGCGAAGTTTTATCCCAAAGCGTTGAGCTGGAGCCGAAAAACGGCCAAAGCGTTATTTTGACCATTGACGCGGATATGCAGACGGAACTCTTTTCCATTTTGCAAAGAGTGGTTTTAGAAAGAGGTTTCCGGGCCGCGTCGGCCGTGGTTTTGGATGTCGTAACGGGCGAGATTTTGTCGGCCACCAGTTTTCCAGAATTCAAATCCGAAGTCCTATCCCAAAACACTTCCTCGGATATAATTTCTTCTTATTTAAAAAGCGACTCGCAGCCGTTTTTTTTCAGGGCTTTTGAGGGTCTTTACGCTCCCGGGTCTGTTTTTAAACCCATAGTGGCGCTGGGAGCTTTGGCGGAAAAAATAATTGATCCCGCCCGCCAGATTTTGAGCACAGGCAGTATTTCAATACCCAATCCTTATTACCCCGGCGAATCAAGTATTTTTTACGATTGGAAGGCCCATGGCTGGGTTGATTTGCGCCGGGCTTTGGCCGTTTCGTCAAATGTTTATTTCTACACGGTCGGAGGAGGATTTGGCGACCAAGAAGGATTGGGCGTAAGGAGAATAATTGACTATGCCGGACGTTTGGGGCTTGGAAAAAGCGCGGGCGTAGAACTTCCGGAATCAACCGGATTTCTGCCTACGCCGGAATGGAAAGAAAAAAACGACCCTTCGGATCCCGTCTGGCGCATAGGCGATACTTACAATTTAAGTATCGGGCAGGGATTTATTCAGGTTACTCCTTTGCAAATGGCCGAGGTCGCGTCCGCCATGGCTGGCGCGGGTCGCATTGCCGATACGCATCTGGTTAAAGCCGTTTTGTCTGAAAGCGGGGAGGTTCAAGAAGCTGATTTGGAGCCGGAAAGAAAAATAGATATTCCCGAAGAAGCGTTTAACGCGGTCAGAGACGGCATGCGCCAAGCCGCCCTTTACGGCACGGCGTCAGCTCTTTCCGGACTCGGAGTGGATTTAGCGGGAAAAACCGGAACTGCTGAGCTCGGCCAGGAAAAAAATAAAGTTAACTCGTGGTTTATCGGTTTTATGCCTTATGAAAAACCGAAGATAGCGCTGGCCATCGTCCTGGAAGCGGGGAACTCCCACAATACGGTCGGAGGCGTTTTTGTCGCTCGCGAATTCATCCTGTGGCTTATCGGGCGCCATACGGAATTTCTGGGCCTTTAGAAGCGAGAGCGTGTGGATAAGAAGCAATTGACTTTGTTCTTATTTTGGAGTAGAATCTTTGGATTGCCTGAACAAAATAAATCGGGCTAAAAATAAAAGAAATAAAATGGATAAATTGCAAAACACCGAATATTTGAGCCAGGAAGGGTTTGAACGCCTTAAATTGGAATTGGAAAATTTAAAGACGGCCAAGCGTAAAGAAATAGCCGCTCGTTTGGAATACGCCAAGGGCCTGGGAGATCTTTCTGAAAATTCAGAGTATCATGAAGCCAAAGAAGCGCAATTGGCCAATGAAAGCCGGATCGCCGAAATAGAAGATTTGCTGGGCCGCAGCGTTTTGATGACCGAAGCAAAAGATAAAAGCGATGTGTCCGTCGGATGCACGGTTCTTGTTGCTAAAATAAATTCCGAGGCCGGGCCGTTTAAATACCTTCTCGTCGGTTCCGAGGAAGCCAACCCTCTTCAATCCAAAATATCGCACGAATCGCCCCTGGGACGGGCTCTTTTGGGCAGGAAAAAGGGGGATGAGATTAAGGTGCTGGCTCCCAGAGGCGAGATAAAATACAAAATTCTTGATATAATATAAAGATGAGCGGTCTGGAAGATATCAGATCAGCGCGGCTTAGTAAACTGGCTAAACTTCGCGAGGCCGGTATTGATCCGTACCCCGCCCGAAGCGAGGGTTATTTTGATTTGGGCCGGGTAAAAAGCGAATTTAATTCTCTTAAAAAGAAAAAAAATCTCACTTTAAAAGGACGGATTGTGGCTTTGCGTGAACACGGCGGGTCCCTTTTTTGCGACCTTTTTGACGGAGAAGAAAAATTTCAGGTCTATTTGAAAGAGGACCTTCTTGGTTCCGATTACGCCCGTTTTCTTGAATCGGCTGACATAGGGGATTTTTTTGAGTTCAAAGGCAAACTTTTTTTGACCAAAAAAAAGGAAAAAACCCTTTTGGTTTCGCATTTCGAGATTCTGGCTAAAAGTTTAAGGCCGCTTCCGGAAAAATGGCACGGCTTGCGGGATATTGAGGAAAGGTACCGCAGGCGTTATCTTGACCTTTTGTCCAATCCGGAAGTAAGGGAAATTTTTATTCGCCGCTCCCGTATAATTTCGGAGACCAGGCGTTTTTTGGACAAGTCGGGATTTCAAGAAGTTGAAACGCCTCTTTTGCACCCGCTAGCCGGAGGAGCGGCGGCTAAACCGTTTAAAACCCGCCATAACGCGCTGGACTCCGATTTTTATTTGCGCATAGCTCCGGAACTTTATTTGAAACGGCTGCTTGTCGGGGGACTGGAAAAAATATATGAGTTGGGACGCAATTTCAGAAATGAAGGAATTGATTACACCCATAATCCGGAATTTACCATGCTTGAACTTTACGAAGCGTTTTCAGACGCCGAAAATCATCGGAGTTTTATTGAAAAACTCCTGAAGCATTTGGTTAAAATCGTAAATAAATCCCCAGTCATTAAATACCAGGGGAGCGAAATAAATTTCGGAAAAAAGTTTATCTCCATGACTTTTGAAGACGCTTTGGGCCGTTTTGCCCTGATAAATAATTATCGCAAAATGTCCGACGAAGAGCTGGGCCTAAAGGCCAAACAATTCGGCATAGAAATAGACGGCGGCGAGACCAAGGCCAAGATTGCCGATAAAATTTTTAAAAAGATTTGCCGCCCCAAAATAATACAGCCGACATTCGTGCTTTATTATCCTCTGGAAATTTTGCCTTTGGCCAAAGAATCAGGCGAGTATCCGGGAATGGCGGATATGTATCAGCTTATCGCGGGAGGTCTGGAGTTGATTAAAGGATTTTCAGAATTAAATAATCCTTCCGAACAGCGCCGGCGTTTTGAAGCGCAGGAAGAAATGCGCAAGGCAGGCGACCAGGAAGCAAGCCGAATGGACGAAGAATATCTTGAAGCAATGGAATACGGCATGCCTCCGGCGGCAGGTTTGGGCATGGGCATTGACCGTTTAGTTATGCTTTTGACTAATACCGCCAATATCCGCGAAGTCATCCTTTTTCCCACACTGCGTCCGGAATAAAACAATATGTTTTGTCTGGTCAGACAAAATGTGTTTTAGGCACACACATTTGGCGGTTTTTAGCGTCTCGGCATTTACTTTCTTCGACCGGCTGTTCTT
>CAZNNT010000029.1:7849-8119 GCA_964574495.1 uncultured Candidatus Saccharibacteria bacterium | reverse complement strand
CGCGAAGGTACTTCGCGATAATTTCCGAGAAAATGTAAGAACACTGTTTAAAGACGACGGGACTCCGTTGCGCCGCATTGCCGTCGCCCACGGCAAAGGACTGCGCATGCTCAACCGTTTTCGCTCGGCAATGGCTCGGTTTGACCATATTTTAGGCCGGCTGGAATCGCGGATTGAAAAAATGAGAATTGAAATTGAGGCTGAAGAGCGCGCGGCGACGGGCAACACAAAGAGCAAGCCGCAAAAACTTACTATGGGCGGGACGGGCGC
>CAZNNT010000029.1:0-7839 GCA_964574495.1 uncultured Candidatus Saccharibacteria bacterium | reverse complement strand
ACACGCCAGATGATAATGGTGGCATTGAGATAGTCATCCTTAAGGCCAAAAATATGCAGGTTGAAAACGAGGCAAAGATGGAAGAACTTAAAGCAAAATACGAATCATTGCTTCTCGGTGAAAATACGGGAGGAATAGCGGAAGAAGCCCGCGCCATAGCCGCGGAGCTTAAAGCAGACATAGAAAACCTTCGCGCCATAATTATTGAGATATATACATTTGCCGATGATTACAATAGTTCCAGATCAAATACCAGCATATAATCATGACTACGAATAAAAACAAACTCATCATCGCAATCATTGTTCTCGCTGTTGTCGCGGGAGGAGTATTATTTTTCTTGAATCGCGGCCCCTCGTATCAAAAAGAATCCGTTACGGTTGAACAGGATTTAACTCCGATTGAATTGACTCAAGAAGAACAGCGGGCGCTTCAGGCCGAGGGGCTCGTTATGCCGTCCGGGGAAGACGCGGCTGCGAAAAAATTGCAAACCGTGCGAACTTCCGATGAACTCGGCGCCATTGGGGCTGACCTCAACGAAACAGACCTATCAGTACTTGACGCTGAACTTGATGCGATTGAGAGCGACCTTTCGGGATTATAACCGCAGTCCTTTTTATTTTAAAAAATAAAAAAGAGCCGAAGAAATAGTTGCCCATTCGGCTCTTTTCGCGCGGCTTAACCCTTCACTCGCGCGGCATGACATACATCCCGCGAATTAACTTGCTGTTGGGATATTTTTTAATAAGTTCTTTTAAATAGCGTTTATCTCCGCTGTTCCAAGCGTAAAGATAATAAAGCGCGAACGCCGCTGTCGGTTCGTTAAGGTCCTCTCTGGATGTCGGGTCTGATATTTTGCCGTTCGGGTGATTCACGACTATATCCTTAAGCCAATGATTGGCTTTTTTCCTGCTGTTTTTATCAAATTTTATGCCTGGAAAAAGTTCCTCTTCTCCCCGAGTCGCTCTGGATAGCTTATAAAACTCGGCGATGCGCAGTTTGGCGTCATCCACCAGATGGCTTTTAGGGTATTTTTTTATAAAGGCCTTATAATTCTTTATAATCCGCGGGTAGATGACCTCTATTTTTACTTTAAGGTCATCGCTTGAATAAAGTTGCTGAAAAATACCCAGATATTCGTTGAGGTCATCGGCAAACGCTATAAGCTTCGCGTTTGCCAATCCCGAACCCGCGAAAAAACAAAAAACAAGGATAAAAAAATGAAGGAGCGTTTTTCGGATTGTCATTGCCCACATCCTCATCTCCCGATTCCTTTTCCGATCTCCAACTTCAGAATAGCGCATGATGTCCAATTCCGCCAATTGTCATTAATATAATAGTTATGGGCCCGATAAGATTCAGAATCTTTTTTCTTTTGGTCGCGGCCGCGGTTAGCGGCGGATTTTTTTATTTTTACGCGCCGCCGTCTCCAGTATCGGATGTTTACGTCTCCGGCCAAAAAATCGCGGTTGAACTGGCCAATACTCCGGCCAAAAGGATACAAGGCCTTTCCGGCAGAAACGCGCTCGGGCAAAACGAGGGAATGTTTTTTGTTTTTGAAAAACCGGATTACTACGCTTTCTGGATGCGCGATATGAATTTTAAAATAGATATTATCTGGATTGATGAGAATAAAAAAATCGTTGATATCGTGAAAAACGCAACGCCGGAATCATATCCCGAAAAATTTTCTCCGCAAAGCCCCGCGCAGTATGTTCTGGAAGTAAACGCCGGCTTTGCCGATGAACATAAAATAAATATAGGAGATCTAGTTAAGTTTTAAATTAATTGGGCGGGCAAATGAAGGAAGTTCGTACCTGTTTTATGGTTTAAAAAAAAGGTTTATTATTATTTTGGATGATTTTTGGCGCGGAGTATGATAATATGAACGTAGGTTATTTTATTTTGTTGTTTAAAAGGGGGCGCAAAATGCTGAAATGGATTAGAGGGGTCATAAGGGTTCTGCGTAAAAGGGGGTGTATGCATGGCGTACCATCTGATTGGGCCTTTGACCATTACGGGGCGGTATATCAAGGCGGTATATGTCCAATATGCGACAAACTAAATCGGGGAAAGTTTTTAGGCAATCTTACCGGATACATGAAATTTTTTGACGAAGAAAAGAAAGAATTTGTTTCTGTAGGAAATGTAACTGAAGAAGATTTTATTAAAAAGGGATGGAAATTGCGTTCACTGCCCATAAGTTAAACAGAAAGTCGTCGTGTAAACTACGACGATTTTAATTTGTTTTTTGTTTGTGGGTGCCTTGAGAGATTCGAACCCGCAACCTATTCTGCCACATGGAAACGCTCTGCCGTCGCTCTTTTTATTTCTTCATTGACCGTTCATAGGTTGGGGTATAGCGTTAAATTAGAGATGGTCTTTGTATGAGAATGCCTCGGAGAACGACATGAAACAGTGGCATCCCGAAGCTGCGTGGCGTCTTTCGCCTGAAGAAAACCACGCGCTTCAATGCGCGTTTGAAACGGCATGGGACGCGGCCCTGCTTGAAGTAAAAGATTTCGCCGCATCTCATCGAGATATTGAAGTCCTTATGATTACATTTAAAAGTTGCGTTCCAGGAGTCATTTTGCCGGCGGCCGATGATTTTGAAATATTCAAACGGGTTATTGAATACGAGCTGGATCGCTTAAATAATATTGATGAGCTCGGATCTACGGGATGCGGCAGCGACGATTGTTCGGCAGCGCGGCATCGCAAGGCGCTTAAGTCATTTTTAAAAAATAAGCTTGGCGTCAATTACAGCCCCGCCGCCGATACTTAGAGTTTCAACTCAATAAAAAAGTGCGCGACCTATGTCCGCGCGCCTTTTTTATTATTTTCTTTCTTTATAAGAAAATAAAAGATAATACACTGAAAGGAAAACAAGGTTAAAAAGCATACAATTGTAAGTGAGGGTTTCAGAAAAAGGAAGATATTGATTTAAAAACGCGGCGGCGAAAACGGCGGTATGGACAAAAAAGGCGGATTTAAAAACAGGTTGACTATAAGACGTGGCCGCGTAGGCAAAAAGCGCGAGCGTAAATATGACCCACGCCGGATGCGCGAATGACTGCCAATTTATGATATTCGGCCCGTCGACGGCCAGATATTTCAGGCCGTCAAACGCTATGACGATGCCGAAGATGGATGCGTATAAAATAAGTTTTCGTTTCATATTAAGTTTGATGAAATTCATAAAAACCGGCTCGTTTGAGAGCTTTGATAACCAATGCGGATGGGATGCGCGGTAATTTTGGCAAACGATTTAAATGCTAGCTGTAACTTTCTCTCTTCGTCTGGTGTTGCCAATAAAAAAGGCCTCGTCTTTGAGAACGGCCTCCAAATAACATTTTATGGCATCTTGCGCCATTTCTCGAGCTTCTTTTAAATTATTTCCTTCTGTCACTAAACCCGGGAGTTTGGGAACTGTAACCGTATATCCTGCGCCATTTGGCTCAAAAACAACTTCGTATTGTAATATATTTTCCTTACGTTTTTTCATATAGAAATATTATAACGCCATATTGCCAAAAATCAAATTTAACCCGGGTCAGCAAACAAGGCCGTCTATATTCCGTAGTTTTTTCGTGCTTATAACTTCCGCAATATTTCTCCGACCGTTCTTTGTGGCTCGTTATGAGTGTTATCTACCCTTAACTCGTTTTCCAGAACTTCCCGCTCTATAATTTTTTTATTCCTTGCAACGGCCTCACCAATATTCTTAAAGCCGCTATCTCTGCTGTCACTTTGTACGCGTCTTTGAAGTTCGTCCGCGTCCGATAAGATGAACGATACAATTAAAATGTCACTGCCAGAAAGATCATTGGCAAGCCGCAACGTAGCGTCGTCCTTTAAATCAGTTACGATAACATTTTTATAACCATGCTTATGGTAATTTCTCAAAACAAACAACAGATTTTCAAATGCCATTTCTTCTTCCTGCAGGTTTGCGTTTGACCAGTCGTGCTCAAGGTGCCATGCGCGCAAATCTCCGAAATCAACAAGAGGAGATTTTGTTTCCCTTTGTAATATTTTTGCCACCGTGGTTTTTCCACTCGCCGGTGCTCCAGTAAAAATAACGAAATCTTTCATAGGTCAAACTTACCACATTTTACCCAACCCCACGAGTCATCGTTTCTACAAAAACAATCAATATCGCCAGAACAAAAAACCCTCGCCGCGCAAGGATTCATTGGTTAAAATTTTTTCTGGGTAGGCAAATGGAGGAAGTTCGCGCCTTTACTTTTGGAGTTCTTGTTTGCGGCGAGCAAATTCAATTTGTAGGCGTGTTTTTGTTTTTTCTTCAAGAATGCCGTTTAAATTCCATAGCACCGTCCAGTCATACTTCGCTGAAAGTCGGCGAAAAAGTTCATATACAGCCATTCTTTCTTCAGAAATTATTTTTAAATCCTTGTCTTTTGTTTTGGAGCGCTCTTTTTCAGTGTCAACAGACCTCTCAAGTTCTTTCGCGTTTTTTTCTTTAGAGAAAGGAAAAAAGTTATGGAGTTCCACAAAAATCTCTTTCGGATATTTTAACAAATCTTCTATAACGGGCAGGTCTTCGGGCTTTATATCCCTGTCTTCAATAAACCTTTGAAATCTTTTTTCTTCCAAAGGAGAAGGTTCTTGTTGTGGGACCGACGACTCGCTACTTGATTCTTTCATTATATTTTATGGATTGATTAAAAACTGATTTGAGATTTTCTTTTAGAAATTCCACTTTGTGGGTGCCTAGAGGGATTCGAACCCTCGATAATTCCTCCACAGGGAACCGTGTTACCGCTACACCATAGGCACCATTTTTGCCCCGCTTTGGCGGGGACAAATGTCAAACACCCGGTGTTTGACATTTATTTTACTTGCGAAATTTCCTGTTGGCCTGTTTTTGTTTCGCCCAAGATTTTCCGGCGCACGACTTTTAACGCCGCCTTAGCCGCTTTTTCCTCGCGCCAGCGATCCCCCGGCGTTATCACTCTTTTTACGCCTTTTTCTCCCTGCATTTCAAGAATCATTTTTTCATCTTCGGGAGTTGGATTATATCCTTCCTCGTCATTATTTTTCGGTGTTTCTTGCGGCCGAAGGGAAAATTCTTCTTTAGGCATGACCCCATAATAACAAAAAAATATCTTTTGGCAAGAAAAAAGGCCCAAAGATGGGCCCGCTTTCATCATCAATTAAGCTTAACCTCCATTATTGCTTCGCGAAGGGCTTCTTTTTTAAGTAACCGTACGAAAGCATTAAATGATTGTAGCCGCCTTTTGTCGCCGCCAGAATATTCTTTTAATGCTTTTTTTGTCCAGCTTCTAGTATCGTGTTTTTGCCGTGCCTCGAAAGCGTTTTCATGCGAGCTTTCAAATATGATCCTGCTCATCCTTAAACGGTCCATCATCTCGGTAAGGTCTAAACTGTAGTGATGAAGCCCATCCTTATCTGATAAAGAGATGGAGAATTGCGGTTTTTTTAATTCCGGCAGAGTGTCGCTGAACCTCTGTTGCGCTAAAAAAATGGCTTCGCGAAATTTGTCATTATCAAAAACACATCTGATGCGACGACTGACGCCTAACTTACAGTTATTGTGGCCAGCGCAAGATGTAAAAGGTTTGTGAGAGTAAAAGTCGGTTTATCTTTCACTCGATCAATCCTCCTTGAGACAATTCAAAATACCAACAACCCAAAAAGATTGTATCGCTATTCCGCTTTAAATACAAGCGTTCCGTCTTTGGTCGGCTGGTCAACTTTTATCGCTACTTCCTGACCTTTCTTAGCCGATTTAATCGCTTCGTGCTCAAGTTGCATTGACTCAACGGTCTGTGAAAATTCATTCTCTCCTTTCACGAATTTAACTTCGTCGCCCGCCTTGAGTCCGCCGTCTAATTTAACCACGGCCACCATGGCCTTATCGTAATAATGGATTACTTTGCCTAATGGTTTATTCATATTAAAAAATATTTAACCCGACCTTTACCATAGTAATTCTATCATATATAATGGGTTCGGTTTTGAAAACTTAAGAAGGAGGATTAAATGATCCAATTCGGCAAAGGCAATCTGCGAATACCGAAACTTTCGCGTCCGGTTTATGTTGTTGCCGGCGGAATGACCGATTTCAGGAAGGCCTATCCCGAAAAGCAATCAACAGAACTTTGCATGGACGCAATGCGGATGGCCGTTTTGGAAAACGACCTGAAGGTTGATTTGGCGGAATTTAAAAGAATGGTTAATTTCTGCGTTTATTCGCAATTTGCCGATCATTTTGGCGATCAGCTTTTGGCCGCAGCAAAAATTCACGATTATCTTGGTTTTGACCCGCTCGGAAATGTGGAGGTCAAAACAGGCGGAGCCACCGGCGGTTCAGCGGTTCTCACCGCGGCCGCGTTTGTTGCTTCGGGATACGCGTCCATCGTTCCGGTCATCGGCTGGGAACGAATGGACGAGGTATCAACAAGACAGGGCAACGCTTACATAGCGTCAGCCGCCTGTAAGGACTTTGAGTCGGAACTCGGCTGGCTTTACGGAACTTATTACGCGCTTATGATGAGGCGATACTTGCATGCGTACAATCCTTCTAGAGAAACCCTTGCGAAAATCGCGCAGAAAAATCATCGCTATGCCTTGTCTTCTCCACTTTCACATTTAGCAAAGGATTATACGGTTGAAGAAATCACGCGCTCGGCTGTTGTGTCCGACCCGCTTACTTTTCCTGAGTGTTGCGCCATGAGCGTCGGCTCGGCTGCCATAATTTTAGCTGACGAAGAAAACGCTTTTAAACTCACAAATAATCCCATTTTGATTAAAGGTGTCGGCGCGGGTTCACACACCTTGCGGACAGCCGACAGGCGAGATATGGAAGTTCTTCTTCTTCCGAATGAATCGCCCGATTTATACAAAGACAGAGTGAAGGAATGGCCGGGCTTTACCGGATTTCTTGCTGCGCGCTTTGCAGCGTATCTTGCCTATCATATGGCGGGCATTGTTAATCCGCTTGAAGAGCTGGATGTGCTTGAGACACACGACGCTTTTAGCGTTTCCGATATACAGACATACGAAGATGTCGGCTTTCGTCCTTACGGTCGTGGCGCAGAATTTATTGAAAGCGGAGACGCGTATTACGGCGGAAAACTTTCAACAAACCTTTCGGGCGGACTTTTGGGTACTATGCATTCGGTGGGCGCCACAGGAATTTTCCAAATTGCCGAAATTTTGTGGCAATTGCAGGGCAAGTGGGCGAAATTCCACCAAGATGAAAAAATATGGCAGAGGTTCGGAAAAACGAAACCGGCAAATTTTAGAAATCTACAGGTTCCTGACGCCAAAAGGGGAATGGCAATAAGTCATGCCGGCACCGGAAGCCATGTTACCTGTGTGATTTTGAGCAGAGAGGGCTAATCATGAAAGAACGACGCAAAGTCATAATTTCTCCCGAAGCCGAAGGAGTCCTTGTTACAGAACTTTTTAAACGGCAAGTGCCTGGCGAAATTTGGGTTTTGGAAAATTCCAAAAGCATAGTTCATAATCATTCTTACGGCGGCATCACTCCGTTTTTTAGAGGATTAACTCAAGGCAAATTATTCGGCACATTTTGCATATATTGCGGCGACGGAGAAATTTGGCTGCCGCCGCGCGTTGACTGCCCCGATTGCTGGGAAAAAATGGTATGGATAGAAATTGATACGAAAGGCGCTACGGTTTATTCGCACTCAATGACCAACTACCCCGGCGCCGGTTTTAAGGGCACCGTGCCTTGCCCTTTGATTTCAGTTGAAATCCCCGGCGTTTGCACCAAGATGATGAGTTATCTTTCGGAATTTGGTGAAGGCGAGCCGTATATCGGAATGC
>CAZNNT010000028.1:1453-8259 GCA_964574495.1 uncultured Candidatus Saccharibacteria bacterium | reverse complement strand
GGTTATACCCAATCTGGAACGGCGTTGGAAAGAAACCGATTCCGAATGGACTCGCGCGGAAATCGAGCGCTATATGCGCCTGGAAATTTGCCCGGCTTGTTCCGGCGCGCGTCTCAAGCCGGAAGCCCTTTCGGTTTTAGTCGGCGGAAAGAATTTATCCGAATTGTCGGCTTTACCGGTTTCCGAAACAATTGATTTCATCAAACAGCAATCGCAAAAAGAATTACCCAAAAGCCAAAAGAATGCTTTCGCGCCGCTATTTAAAGAGATACTAAGACGCTTTAATTTTTTAATTGATGTCGGGCTGGAATACATAACGCTTGACCGGTCTTCGGTCACTCTTTCGGGAGGAGAGGCGCAGCGCGTGCGGCTTGCCACTCAAATCGGCTCGGGGCTTTCGGGGGTGGTTTATGTGCTTGACGAACCGTCGGTCGGCCTGCACCCGCGCGACCACAGCCGCTTGGTTGCCACGCTTAAAAATCTCCGAGATATGGGCAACACGGTTTTGGTGGTTGAGCACGACCGTCATACCATGCAAAACGCCGATTGGATTATTGATTTGGGGCCCGGGGCCGGCAGCCACGGGGGAGAAGTTATTTTTGAAGGAACTTATGACCGGCTTAAAAAAGCAAAGACGCTGACCGGGGACTATATTGCCGGGCGCAAAAGGGTGGAGATACTTGATCGCAAATTTTCAATTGCCAATTCACAATTTTCAAAATTAAAAAAACTTAAAATTCGCGGGGCTTCGGAACACAATCTCAAAAATATTGATGTTGAAATTCCTTTAGGCGCTTTGGTTTGCGTTTCGGGGGTCTCGGGTTCCGGAAAATCAACTTTAGTCAATGATATTTTGGCCAGGGCTTTGTCGCAGCATTTTTACGGCTCGCGCGCGGCTCCGGGCAAACACAAAACCATAGAAGGCGTTCATAACATAGATAAAGTCATTACGGTTGACCAGTCGCCGATAGGCCGCACCCCCAGGTCTAATCCCGCGACTTACACCGGCGTCTTTTCATTTATACGGGAAATTTTTGCCCAGACCAGAGAAGCTCGCTCCAGGGGCTACAAATCGGGGCGGTTCAGTTTTAACGTGAAAGGCGGCCGATGCGAAGAGTGCGAGGGGCAGGGCGTTAAAAAAATTGAAATGCATTTTTTGCCGGATATTTACGTGGAGTGCGAAGAATGCAAGGGCACCAGATACAATCAGGAGGCGTTATCAATCCGTTACAATGAAAAAAACATAGCCGAGGTTCTGGCAATGAGCATTGAAGAAGCCCTGATTTTTTTCAAAAATATTCCGCAAATAAAATCAAAATTGGAAACACTAGACGATGTCGGACTTTCTTATATGAAATTGGGACAACCGGCCACCAATCTTTCCGGAGGAGAGGCGCAAAGAGTTAAATTGGCGACAGAACTTTCCAGAAAATCAACCGGAAAGACACTTTATATTTTAGATGAGCCAACCACGGGCCTGCATTTTGAAGACGTGCGAAAACTTTTGAAGGTCTTGGCGGCTTTGGTTGATAAAGGCAATACTGTTTTAGTAATTGAACATAATCCCGACGTTTTAAAAAACGCCGATTGGATTATTGATTTGGGGCCGGAGGGAGGCGGCATGGGGGGAGAAATTATTGGCGAAGGGACTCCCGAAGACCTGAAAAAGAATAAGAAATCCTATACCGGCAAATGGCTTTAAACCTCTCTTGACAATAGTTTTGTTTTGTCTACAATAGGGGATATAAATCAATTAGCACTCTTTGGTCAAGAGTGCTAAAATGGAAATTAGAAATTTAAGCAAATATGGTCAAAATTAAACCATTAGGCGACAGGGTTCTTCTGGAGCCCTTGAGCAAAGGAGAACTTGAGGGCAAAAGCAAATTAGGAATAATCATTCCCGACACCGCCGAAAAAGAACGTCCCGAACAAGGTCGGGTGGTGGCGGTCGGCGACGGCCGAAGAGATGAAGACGGAAAATTAATTCCGGTCGGTCTTAAAAAGGGCCAGAGAGTTTTATTTTCAAAATACGGTCCAAATGAAATAAAAGTTGATGGGCGCGAATATCTTATTGCCAAAGAAGAGGATGTGCTCGCGATTATTGGATAATGTAAATATGGCTTCCGCCTAAAATTTAAGCAAATATGGCAAAACAAATATTATTTAATGAAAAAGCGCGCGAGGCGCTCAAACGCGGAGTGGACGCGCTGGCTAACGCGGTTAAGGTTACTTTGGGTCCGAAAGGACGCAATGTCGTTTTGGATAAGGGCTTTGGTTCCCCGACCATTACCAATGACGGCGTAACCATAGCCAAAGAAATTGAGCTGGAAGATAAAGTTGAAAATCTCGGAGCCGAGATTATAAAAGAAGTCGCCACTAAAACTAACGATGTCGCGGGCGACGGCACTACTACTGCCACGATTCTTGCCCAAGCCATCATTACCGAGGGTCTTAAAAATGTGGCCGCGGGCGCGAATCCCATCGGTTTAAGAGCTGGTATAGAAAAAGCGGTCGCGGATGTCGTTTCGGAATTGAAAAAAATATCCATTCCCATTTCCAGAAAAGAAGAGATAGCGCAAGTCGCGACCATTTCGGCAAAAGACGAAGCCATCGGCGAAAAAATAGCTGATGTTATCCATAAAGTCGGGAAAGACGGCGTAGTCACGGTTGAGGCCTCGCAGACCTTCGGCATCTCGCACGAAATTGTTGAAGGCCTGCAATTTGATAAGGGATACATTTCTCCCTATATGATTACCAATTCCGAAAGGATGGAAGCGGTTTATGAAGACCCCAGAATTCTTATTACCGACCGAAAAATTTCGGCGATTTCGGATATTTTGCCTCTTTTGGAAAAACTGGCCCAGACCGGCAAAAAGGAACTTATTATTATTGCCGAAGAAGTTGATGGCGAAGCGCTGGCGACTCTTGTGGTAAATAAACTTCGGGGTATTTTTAATTCATTGGCTATTAAAGGCCCGGGCTACGGAGATCGCAGAAAAGAAATGTTGGAGGATATCGCTTTGGTTACCGGAGCTAAAGTGATTTCTGAAGAGGCCGGAATGAAACTTGAAAATACGGATTTAGCGATGCTTGGTTCTGCCCGTAAAGTTATTTCGGCTAAGGAAAATACAACCATCGTCGGCGGCAAGGGCAAAAAAGCGGATATTGAAAAAAGAATATCTCAAATCCGCAAACTCATAAGCGAAACCGATTCCGAATTTGACCGCGAAAAATTGGAAGAGCGCCTGGCCAAACTTTCCGGCGGAGTCGCGGTGATTCGCGTGGGAGCCGCAACCGAAGTGGAACAAAAAGAAAAACAGCATCGCATTGAAGACGCGGTTTCGGCTACCAAAGCCGCGATTGAAGAGGGGATTGTTCCCGGAGGCGGAGTGGCTTTTGTTCGGGCGTCAGCCGCGCTTGAAAAAAATATTTCCGAAACGGAAAAAACCGACGCCGACCATGATGAGCGTCTCGGCTATCAGATAGTTAAAAAAGCCATCACGCAGCCCCTTTGGCATATTGCGGAAAATGCGGGCGTTTCCGGTTCTGTCGTGGTTGAAACCGTGCGCAAGTTCAGGGGGGCTAAGGGGTATAATGCCGCTACCGGAGCGTATGAGGATATGATTGAAATGGGCATAGTGGATCCCACCAAAGTAACTCGTTCAACTTTGCAAAATGCCGCGTCCGCTTCGGCTATGTTTTTGACCACCGAAGCCGTTGTGGCCGAAAAACCGGAAAAGAAAGAGGCCTCTCATATGCCTCCTTCCGGAATGGAGATGTAATATGCAATATTGGGTTGAGTCGCCAAAATCCGCGCATTTGACGCGGACTTTTGGTTTTGACTTGATAAATTTATTTTTTCATAAAAATTTTTAAGAGATTCTGTTCGCGGCGGCCTTGAGATAAAGACCGGTTTTAAGTAAACACCAACTAACGGCCGTCGGCTTTTGTTATACTTTTCCCGCTTCTTTTCTTTTGGGCGGGTTTTTGTTATATTGTTATCGGAGACAAGTCCGCTTAATTCTGGGAGAGGGAATAAAGGTGAATGATTATTGGCGGAGAGAAGGGGATATCGCGGAAGGCGTACGTTACGAAATAATTTTGACATATGTGAAGCAATTAGTTGAAAAATTGGGCGGAGTAAGGCCGGCTGTTAATTCGGAACATCTGCGGGAAATGTATTTAAGAAAAGATTTTTTAGCCATGATTTGTTTTATTAGAGATACGATGTCGTTGGGTAACAATTTCAGAGTTGGATGGGTCAATCGGGGCGGTCCTCCGAAAGCGCCGGCTTGGATTAAGTTACTCGTTGATTCCCCGATGCCGATATACGGTTCAGAGGCATTTCAAAACACGACTTTTAATTTATATGTCAGGAAAAGTTTTCTCAGGGAGGCGCCATTTGAAAGCATTGTGCAAACCCTTGCGCACGAGATTTCTCACATTGTTATTCATTCAATCGGTGCGGCAGACCAATTTGAACTTAAAGAAGAGGCTACCGACTTAGCGGCAATGATACTTGGTTATAGGGATTTTTACCGAAAAGGGCATGTATTTAGGTTCGATTCTTTTTTAGAGAAGACCTTTTTCTTTTTATGGCACTTATTTGGAGAAAAAAAGTATGGGTATATTTATAAAGTTGGATATTTAAGCGAGGAGGAGGTTAATTTTGCCGCGAACTTAATGGATGAATCAATTGCAAACTTTTAATGAGGCGTCTTTGACGCCTTTTTCTTTTTTGTTATTATGAGCTATATGACGATTTTATATTGGATTATAGCCATATTTGTTCTGATAGTTTTGTGGGTTATTTATGCCTATAACCGTTTTATCACTTTGCGTTTTCGGGCCCAAGAGGCGCTTTCGGATATTGATGTCCAGTTAAAGCGAAGATTTAATTTAATTCCGAATCTGGTTGAGGCAGTCAAAGGTTACATGGCGCATGAAAGGGGGGTGCTTGAAAACGTAACACAAGCAAGGGCACAAGTAGCGTCTTCCAAGGGAACGCCCATTGAAAGAGAGGGTGCGGAAAACGCGCTTTCCAACACCCTAAAAACACTTTTCGCGGTTGCCGAAAATTATCCTGATTTGAAAGCCAATGCCAACTTTTTGGATTTACAGCGCGAGCTAGCCGATACCGAGAACAAAATTCAGGCCTCGCGCAGGTTTTTCAACACGACCGTTCGCGACCTGAATACCAAGATTAATTCTTTTCCCTCAAATCTTATAGCTTCAATTTTCGGATTCGGCGAGGAAAAATTTTTTGAAGTTGATTCGGCTCAAGAACGCGAAGCGGTGAGCGTAAAGTTTTAACTTTTTATTTTAACCGGTTTTAAGTAAACACCAACTAACGGCCGTCGGCTTTTGTTATACTTTTCCCCGCTTCTTTTCTTTTGCGCGGGTTTTCATCTAAAGCATAAATCATTGATTTGCCAAACTTTGTGTGATAAATTTATCTGGGTCCCAGCTTCTTTTAAAGAGGAGAGTGCTGGTGTCTGAAAAAGGCAAAATCGGTCTTTCCGAGGCCTCGGCCCTTCTTGATTTAGTTGTCGGCGCTCAAGGCAGCGCAGATGAGATTTTTGATCTTTCAAAATTACCGAGGAAAATGATGGAGATTGAACGTAAGTATTGGCTTACCCCCAACGGTGAAAATACGGATTTGGTTATTACCGATTTTATTACACGATTCGGAGAGCGCTTAAAACATTGCGGAATTACTGTTGAAAGATTTACTCCTTTTGTTGGCGTTGATCAGTACTACATTATGGAACGAGGCGGCGACGAGTTTATATTTCGTTATAGAGTTGGCGCCAACCGTTCTCCGCAGCTCACGGTAAAGTTTCAATTAAACAAAGGGTCTAATATGGTGAGAGGGGAATTGAATTTGAGCGTAAAATACGAAGATCCGGAAAAAATAAGGGCGTTTTTGGCGGTTATCGCCGCGCTTGCCGATTTTTGCAAAATTTTTACTGTTCAGCAAAGCGGAAACATATGGATTACGAAAAGTCCCGCGGGAAATTTGGTGGAAGTAGTGGTTTACAGAACCGCGCGCATTTCGCCGCCGGAAAGGCTGGAAGTTTTTGTTGAGGTTGAACCGCTGAACTCCGATAAAATAGATAGAGCGGTTGCGACGATAGACGAATATGAAAAAGAGCTTCAGCTCGGTGGTTTACTTTGCGAAAAAAGCATTGCCGAAATTTTTAGATAAATTTTTGCACGAGAGCCGCGTCAGACGCGGCTTTTTTTATCCATTTTTTGCTTAACAAATATACAAAGATTTGAAAAATGAAGCAGATCCTTTTTTCTTGCTTAACAAACCTTAACGGCCGTCAAGGTTTGTTATATTTTAGGTTTACCAAAACCCTTTCCTCGACTCCCTCTTTTCTTTTGCGTCGGTTTTTGGTATTCTTTACACGGGTTTCATTGATAAATCGGAGGGATAACTATGATTCTTGTTGTGGTTTTTATCAGATGAGTATGATCCAAAATCTTGTTTTTTGGGCAGTTCTATTTGTCATGCCCGGCTCGAGAAAATACTACCTTCCCGCGTTTTTCAGCGTCGTCCTTTTGGATGCTATTGTCGTAAAGTTTATATTCCCTCTTTTTCCCGATATCAATTCTGCTGTAAACTTTCTCCAAGCGCTGCTTATCGTCTTGATTAGCGCCGTTGTTATAGGGGTTTTCTTGTTGGAGATTCTCGGTGGCTATATTGTTGGGATACTTAGGAATAAAGGTCTAACTCACAATGTTTCTCGTCAACTGACAAAAAACTTTTATTTGGCCCTAGCTCCCTTTTTGAACGCCGG
>CAZNNT010000028.1:0-1443 GCA_964574495.1 uncultured Candidatus Saccharibacteria bacterium | reverse complement strand
TTGATGTTGTGGACATTGCTTTTTCCGTCTTTGGGATTTGTAAGTTTTTGGCCCAACGCACTGCTTGCCGGATTTATATTGCATTTTATTGACGAGGGTATCGTGGTTCCGTGGTTTTTCAAGCTAACTGAAGCAACGGATCATAAAAGAAAAGTTTAGGGGCGGAAAATCTCGCTAGCCTGTTGCCAGATTAACCCCGCTTAAAAAATCAAAGCAAGAACAAAACAAAACGAGAAGGACAGATGAAGGTCTGCCCTTTTATTTTGCAGCAAATTTTGTAAAATCAGTGTATGGCCGTTAATTTATATAAACACCGCGAATCAAATATCCGCAAAACCTGGTTTTTGTTCGCCGGATTTTTGGTTTTTGTGATTGGCGTCGGATGGATTTTCTCGCAGGCCTACGGCAATTCGTCCATTTTGATTTTTGCCGTTCTTTTCAGCGTCATTATGAATGTTTTGGCCTACTGGTATTCCGACAAACTGGTACTCAAAATGAGCCGGGCCGAACCTGTTGAAAAAAGCAAGGCGCCCGAACTTTACAATGTGGTTGAAAATCTGGCGATTACCGCAGGCCTCTCGATGCCGAAAGTTTATTTGGTTAATGACCCTTCTCCAAATGCTTTTGCCACGGGGCGCGATCCAAAGCATGCTGTTGTGGCCGTAACTACGGGGCTTTTGGAACGGCTTGACCGCACGGAGCTGGAAGGAGTTATCTCGCACGAACTTTCGCATATCGGCAATCGCGATATGCTTTTATCAACCGTTGTTGTGGTTCTTGTGGGTTTCGTGGCTCTTCTTTCCGATTTTTTCATGCGCTCGCTTTGGTTTAGGGGCATGTTTGGAGATCAGGACAGGCGCGGCGGAGGAGGCACGGTGATGATTTTGATAGGAATTATTTTTTCTATTTTGGCGCCGCTTTCAGCTATGCTGATTCAGCTTGCTATTTCCCGTAAGCGTGAGTTTTTGGCAGACGCTTCGGGCGCCATGCTTACGCGCTATCCGGAGGGGCTCGCGAAAGCTCTTGAAAAAATTTCGGCCTATTCCCGTCCGATGCGTTCAGCCAATAACGCCACGGCCCATTTGTGGATTTCCGACCCGCATGGTAAAAAGCATAATGTGGTTGCGAAATTGTTTATGACCCACCCCCCGACGGAAGAGAGAGTTGCCAGATTAAGAGGAATAAACATATGAGTTTTGAAAAATTAGAAGAACAGTTTTCACCAGAGGAGGAATTGGCGCAGCTGAAAGAACACGCACGCGAGGTCCAGAGGAAAGAAGAATCGAGAGAATTGAATACCGCCAACTTTATAGATAATGCGTTTGATCCCGAGAAATTAACGCAAAAAGATGTGGAAATGTGGCGGAGATTTCAAGAAGGCACGCTTACGACCTACGAATTTTTTGCGTACGCCAAGGAAGCGGCGACGGACCCGCAGAGAAG
>CAZNNT010000027.1:326-8666 GCA_964574495.1 uncultured Candidatus Saccharibacteria bacterium | reverse complement strand
TTATTGTTGCCGTCTTTTTGCCGTCTTTCGCTTTAGCTCAACAGCCGCTTGTCCCCTGCGGCGGCCCGGGACAGCCGGCCTGTGATTTCTGCTCCCTAATGACGCTAGCCAACAGAGTCGTCAAGTTCGGCTTCAACTTCCTTATCCTGCCGCTGGCTGCCCTAGGAATACTGGCTTCCGGCCTGACTTTACTTACCGCCGGCGGCTCTCAAACCCAGCTGGAAAAGGGCAAATCAATGCTCAAAGCCATAATCGTCGGCTTCTTTATCGCCGTTTTCGCTTGGTTTATAATAAATACCATACTGGGGTCGTTGGTAGAGGGCGGCTTCGGTTATAACCCGCTGACGGAAGATTTCCCCGCCTGCAAGTCCGCGAAGTAATTATATGAGGCAGAAATATTAAGGCAACCGAATTAAAATCAATGCAAAAACTTATTCACATGAAATTAAAAAAACTTTTGCCGAAATTAGCTTATTTCTCTATAATTAATCTCGGATTGGTAAATTTGGTTTCGGCCCAAATCCTTGAAAATCCGCTGGGCGAGACAAAAACATTCGGCGAAGTCATTTTAAAATTGGCGCAGGTCATAACTACGGTCGGCATACCGCTTGCGGGTATCTTTATAATTTATTCCGGGTTCCTGTTTGTGACCGCCCGCGGTTCGGACGAACAACTAAAAAAGGCCAAAACCACCTTTTTATGGACCATTGTCGGGACTATCTTGATAGTCGGCGCCTGGGCCATAGCGAACGCCTTAAATGAATTTGCCAAAGGATTATAAAATTTAAAAAGGTCGTAAAAATTAGAAAAATAAAATATGAAAAAAATTTATAAAGTATTAATCGTCGGTTCGGCAATTTTGCCGCTGTTAGCCGCCGCGGCTACAACAGATGTACAAGGACTTATAAAAACGGCTCAAGACCTTATAAATAGATTAATCCCGTTTTTTGTGGCTATAGCCGCCCTTGTATTTATCTGGGGTGTAGTTGAATTTGTCGCTTCAGCCGGAGATGAAGAGAAAAGGTCTAAAGGGCGCCAGCATATGCTCTGGGGAATCGTGGGCCTGGCCGTTATTGTCGGCCTCTGGGGGCTGGTAAAGATATTGGTAACGACATTCGATTTACAGCAGGGGGGCACCATAGATCTTCCTAAATTGCCGTTTCAGTAAAAAATGCCTTTCGCCGATTTTTTCCGGAAACTTACCGTTCAAATCATAAATCCTCTGATCGCTGTTTTTTTCGGCGTGGCTTTACTGGTTTTTATCTGGGGTATGATTGAATTTATTGCCAAGAGCGGCAATGAAGAAGCGCTAAGCACGGGGAAAAAACATATGCTCTGGGGAATCGTGGGCCTAGCCATCATGATAGGCGTTTGGGGCATAATCAGAATTTTGCAAAGTTTATTTTAAGCCCGATTTAGTTTGGAGGGGTATAAAATTAAATTAACCAAAACCGTCTGACAGAATCAGACGGTTTTGGTTTTTAAAATATTCTGCTTTGCTCTTTTTCGTCCAAGGCCTGATTGACCAAACGGTCGGCTTCGCGGTTTTTTTCGCGAGGCACGATATTGAAAAAGACGTTTCCGAAATCCATTTTCAAATTCCAGATTTTAATAAAAAGCGGGAAAAGCCGCTCTTCTTCTATTTTATATTTGGCGTTTAATTGATTCGCGACAAGTTCCGAATCCAAAAATACTTCCGCTTCGGAGTTTTTTATTTTATCTTTTCCGAAAAGCTGACGCGCTTTTTTAAGCGCGAATATCACCGCTTCGTATTCGGCCTCGTTATTGGTGCGCTGGCCTAAAAATTCGCTGTATTTTTTTTCCTTGCCTCCGCCTTTGATAATAACTCCAATCGCGGAAGGCCCGGGATTGCCCCTGGACCCGCCGTCAACATTTATCGTTATTTCGGGCGCGCTTACCATATTAAACAATTTTAAATTCAATAATCTTTAAACGCAATTCTTCCCTCCCTCTATACCTTGATAAATCAACTGATCCGGCTAAATCCATTTTTTCTCCGGCCTTGATTTCCGGAAGAGCGCGCGCGGAAAAAAATCCCACGGCTTTTAAAAGAAATCTCAAGATGGATTCCGCCGTTGCCGAAAGTTCTTGAACCCAGAACTTCCACATTTTTAAATAAAAAACTCGGCCTGGAATTCCCTTGCCCGAACGGTTCAAACCGGGAAATGGCGTTTAAGGTCTTAAAATTTATATCGTCTATTTCAAGCTCGGCTTCTAAAACCAAATCCTCATGCGCGTTCTTTTTTTTCGGCATACTCGCAAACGCTTTTTTAATTTTATCATTAAAATCGCGGATATGCCCTTCTTTTAAAGTAAAACCGGCAGCCATGGGGTGGCCGCCGAAATCTATATACATTTCTTCTCCCGCTTTTATCAAAAGATCCCTGACATTTACGTCGCCGGCTGAACGCGCGGAACCTTTAATGGAAACGGCTTCACCCCTGCCCCACAAAATGACGGTACGAGAAAGGTTTTTTGATATTCTGCTCGCGGCCGCTCCCAAAACACCCGTCTGCCAGTCATTATTTCCCGCAACGATTATTTCTGCATAGTCGTCTTGTAAAAATGTTCCTTCAACTTCTTTAACGATTTTTTCAGTGGCCTCTTTTCTTTCCGCCGTCAAATCCTCAAGACGGCGCGCAAGCCACAAGGCCTCCTCACGGGACTCTGTTAAAAGAAGATCGCCGGCTAAAGTGGCGTGATCCAAGCGCCCCGCGACATTGATTCTTGGAGCAAAATAAAAAGTTATGTCATCGGAATTTATAGTTGCCAAATCAATTTCTGTCATTTCCGCGAGCGCTTTAATGCCGGGCCTGCGCCCCTTTTTCAAGACCTCCAAACCCCAATAGACCAAAACGCGATTTTCGCCGACAAGCGGAACCATATCGGCAATGGTACCCAGCGCCGCCAAATCCAGAAGCCATTTTTCCCATCCGGCGATAAGCCCGAAACGATTTTTTTTGAGAATGGCCTCAACCGCCTTAAAAGCAAGACCCGAAGCGCAAAAATCCTTGAACGGATATTTTTCACCCTCTTGATGCAAATCAACAATCGCGCTTGCCGGAGGCAAAATTTCAGGAACAATGTGGTGGTCAAACACGACCACGCTTACCCCGTTATCCTCAAGCGCCTTTATTTCTTCTTTATCGGACACGCCGTTATCAATGGTTATTATAAGACCAGCGCCGCTTTCAAAAATATGCTTTAGCACTTCGTCATTTAAGCCGTGCCCGTGTTTAAAAAGATCGGGAATATAAACTTCCGCCCTTTCATGTCCGACGGCTTTGAAAAAAGACGCAAAAATCGCCGAGGAACAAACCCCGTCAGCGTCATAGTCGCCGTAAATTATTATTTTTTCTTTTTTATCAATTGCTTCCAGGATTCTTTCAACCGCTTTTTCCATCCCCATTATTAAAAGTGGGTCTCCCAATCCTTTTTCATAATCGGGGGCCAAAAATCCTTCAATTTCTTCCTTGGTTTTAAGTCCGCGATTATAAGCGAGACGAAGAGTCAGATCGTCAAGTTCTTTAAAATTTTCATCCCAACTTCCCGGATATTTTTCCTGAAGCGCCCAATTTTTTCGCATCTATCCAGTATAACAGATTATTTTTTCAGCGCCTCAATTCCGGGCAGCATTTCGCTCACCAGAAAATCGAGCATAGCTCCCCCGGCCGTGGATATAAAGTGAAAACCCTCAGTTAGGCGGCGCGAGCGCAAAAAAGCGGCCGTGTCGCCTCCGCCGGCAATCACTTTAGCCGAGGAATGCCGCAGAATTTTCACCAAACCCGAAGTTCCGGAAACATAACCCTTTTCAATAAAACCCAGAGGACCGTTCCATAAAATAAAACGGCTCTTACGGACGGAATCGGCTATTTCTTTTAAGCTTCGCGGGCCGAGGTCATAAATGATGTCCGATTTTTCAAGCCGCGAAACATCAAGAGTGATTTTCTTGCCTTGACGCTCTACAATTACATCTTTGGGCGGCAATATTTTGGGGGATCTCAATTTTTTTTCCTTGCCGGAAAGAAAAGGCATAACCAGTTTTCCGCCCACCACCACGCTATCGGCTTTCTTCAAAAACTTTTTTATCAGAGGGATTTTTGTTTCAAGTTTATTTCCGCCCACGATAAGCATAAACGGTTTAGGCGGACGGAAAGCGAGCGAAAGATTTTTAATTTCCTTTTTAAAAAGCGGGCCGGCATATGACGGCAGATATTTCGGCAAGCCGACAATTGAAGCGTGCCTGCGATGTGAAACTGAAAAGGCCTCGTTAACATACAAGTCGGCCAAAGACGCGAGTTTTTTGGCAAAGACCGGGCTGTTTTTTTTCTCTCCGGGACTAATGCGTAAATTTTCGAGCATCAAAACATCGCCCGCCTTCAAATTTCCGACAGCTCTTTCAACTTTACGGCCGATAAGGCCTCCGACGAAACGGAGCCCGCGAATTTCTTTCCTAATTTTAATAAATACCGGCCTTATACTCATACGCTTCCCTCCTTTCTCTAAATGGCTTATAAGCAAAACTTTGGCCCCCCTTCGTCTCAACAAGTTTATCGTCGGAAGCGTCTTTAAAACCCGTAAGTCCTCTCCGGCTTCCCTCTTTTCAAGAGGTATATTGAAATCAACACGCAATAAAACTCGCTTATTCTTCAAATCTTCGGGAATAACTCTGAAATTAAAGTTCATTTTTGACGGCAGCCGAAACAATGCCGATAAACTCATTGGCCTCTAAACTTGCTCCGCCCACCAAAAGGCCGCTCACTCCCCTTGCGCGTAAAAAATTTGAGGCATTTTTCCGGTCAATTGATCCGCCGTATAAAATCGGGGTGTTATACGCAGCTTTTTTGCCCAAAATATCAAAAATGTTCCTGCGTATAAAAGTGGCCATTTCAAAAATATCGTCCGGTTCGGCCGCGTTTCCCGTGCCGATGGCCCAAAGCGGTTCGTAAGCGATAATTAAATTCTTGGCAAAGCGTTGAGAAACACCCTTAAGGTCCGAGCGCAATTCATCTTTTACGAAATTCAGGAAGTCCGGATCGCTCCTTGAACTTTCGCCGACGCAAAGAACAACTTTCAACCCCAGGGATAACGCGGCTTTAACTTTTTTATTTATCATCTCGTCTGTTTCTTTAAGATATTCCCTTCTTTCGGAGTGTCCGACAATCACATAATTTATTCCGGAATTTTTAAGCATTTTCGGGGAAATTTCGCCGGTGTAAGCGCCGTCCTGCTCCCAAAAAACATCTTGCGCGCCCCAAGCGAAACCTTTTTTTATTTTGGATAATGTTATCAGCCATAAAAATGGGGGGCAAATGACGATACCCAAACGGCTTTTCGCTTTTTTGACGCCGGTCGAAATATTTTCAAAAAGTTTTTCCGCCGCGGAAAAACTTCGCGGATTCATTTTCCAATTGGCGATTATTAATTTTTTTGTGCTATGTTTTTTCATGTTATTTATATGATTCATTTTCTCCCGATTTTGTTCAAATTTTTAATTTGAATACAAAATAATATATTTATTAAAAAATCGATAAGCCCAGCATAGTGACGCCAAGCACGATGGACGCCGCGGCCAGAACTCCTAAAAATACCGTAAAAACGGCTCTGTGCGGCGGCAAACCGAAAATAAAAGAGGCCACGACTCCGCTCCACGCTCCGGTTAAAGGCAGGGGAATGGCCACGAAAATAAAAAGAGCGAGAGGCGCCCAACGCCAGTAATGAAAATGGTCGGCGTGTCTGGCCCTTGTATATTCAAAAATCCAGGATAAAAATCTGTTCATGAAATAAAAACGGCGCATTAAGAATTCGGAAAAATAATTAAGAAAAAAGATAAGCGGAATGACGGGCAGTAAATTTCCCAGAACGCTCAAGAAAAAGGCCTTTAGGGGGCTCATCCCGAATAAAAGAATACCGAGCGGTATCGCTCCCCTTACTTCGGATATGGGAGCGGCCCCGGAAAGTAAAACGATTAATTCTTGCTGGTAGAGCATAATACGGTTCAGGAATTCTTTAAGTCCCTGGCCGCTTCTTCGGGAGAAACGGCCACCACCTCAACACCCGTCCCCAACTCAAGGCCGGCCCATATAGAAGTTTTGGGCAGTATTTCAATATGCCAATGATAATAACTTCTGCCGTCTTTGGCCGGAGCGGTATGTATAAAAAAATTGTAGTCGGGATCGTTCATGGCTTTTTTTATTTTTTTAAGAGAGGCAATCATGGCATCAGCCAGCGCCATTCTCTCCTTCGCTTTCAAATCCTCAAAATTTCCGGCATGCCTCTTTGGAAAAATCCTGGTCTCATAAGATACGCGCGAGGCGAACGGCGCCAAAACCGTAAAATAATTATTTTCGTAAATCACGCGCGTTCGTTTTTTGCGTTCCCACTCAAGCATGGCACAATGAACGCATTTTTTATGGCGCTCAAAATAAATTCTGGAACCCTCCAAGCTCTTCGCAACATCCGGCGGTATAATGGGCAAGGCAATGAGTTGAGAGTGGGGATGAAAAATAGTGGCGCCCGCTCCTGGCCCCTGATTATGAAATACCAAAATATATTCAATACATTCCTCGCGGGCCAGCGTGCGCCAGCGCTCCTGATAAGCGTAAATCAAAATTTCGACCTCTTTGGAAGTCATTTCCGATATTCTTCGGAGGTGGTCGCGGGTAATTATAACCTCGTGAAATCCGACCCCTTTCATTTTCGCGTACGGACCGTCGGGCGTTATTGTCGGACAAATTTTATGCTGTTCAAGAGCCGGATATTTATTGGGCACGATCTGAACCCACCAGTTATCAAATGAGCTTTCGGCTTTTAGTCCCGACTCAGTCGAGGATCCTCGATGGCTTTGCCATCGGGACTTATAGCTTTTAGTCGGGTGAGGCAGCCACAATAAAGGAGGAGGCGCGCCTCTTTTCTGCGGGTCGTCAAACGGACAATTTTTTTTTGACGAACTAAGACGCCTTCTTTTTGACGCTTTGGTTTGAGGCCTTTTGGCGCGCTTGGCGGCTACCAATATCCAGTCGCCGGAAACCAAATCCCGCCTGAATTCCGAGCCGTCAATATTTTCTGTTTTTCCCGTCATAATATATACCTGTTTCTCCAAAAATTAAAACGGATTTTTAAAGTATCGCGCAAGACCTGCAGATATCCTGAAAGTTTAACATGGCTCCTGGGATCGTTAATCCAATAAGCCGGGATAATGCCGATTTTGTAGCCAAGCGCTTTAGCCAAAGCCAGTGTCTCAATATCAAATCCCCAGCCCGGTACGCGCTGCTGGGAAAAAATCTTTTCGGCAGCAAAGTCACGGAAGGCCTTAAAACCGCATTGGGTATCCCACACTCCGCGAATTGCCACCCATTGAATAAATAAATTTCCCAAAGTTCCCATCAAACGTTTATACCATACTTGCGCCACAGCTTGCCTCGCGCCAGGAGCGTCCTTGGAATCGCGCGAACATATCACCACTTCATAACCCTGGTCAAAAAACGGGCGCATCTTATCAAAATGGCTTATGTCCGTGGAGTTATCGGCGTCGGTAAAAAGCCGTATCCGCCCCTTGGCCGCGAGCATCCCCACTTTAACCCCCTCTCCCTTGCCCTTGTTTTTCTGACTGATTATTTTTAGATTCGTTATCTCCGGAATTTTTTGCCTGACGATTTCGGCGGTTTTATCGGGAGAAGCGGCATCAGAAACGATTATTTCGGATTTAAACGGCTGACGCGCGAGGTAAGCTCCGATAATATCAATCGTTTTGCCGATTCTTTTTTCTTCATTATAAGCCGGAATTATAACCGACAGATAAACATCCTCATTCATATCTCCATTCTATCACAAATACTTATCTAGCCGCCTGTCTAAAAATGTCTGTAAAATCAGGGCGGCGGATGAAGCGTCAATCTTATGCTCCGGCGCGGATCCTTCGGTTCTAATTTGAGCCGAGCTGTAAACTTCGTTTTCAAAATGAATCGGCACGCTAAAAACTTCTTTTAATTTTTCCGCGAATTTGCGGACATCGCCCGAAAGCGGAGTTTCTTCGCCATTGAGTCCCACGGGCAAACCAATGACGATTTCGGAAACATTTTCTTTCAAAATAAAATCGCGAATTGAATCGCGCGCGTAATCCCAGACATTCGGCTGGACGGTCTTAGGAAAAGCGATTTTTTGACTTTCGTCCGAAAGAGCAAAACCGATTTTTTTAGTGCCATAGTCAATTCCCAAAATCCTAGCCATTTACCTATTTTATAAGAATTTAAAATATTATCCATTCAAAATGATAACTCAATAACAAAAAGTATATCGCCTTATCAAAAAAGTTGGCCT
>CAZNNT010000027.1:0-214 GCA_964574495.1 uncultured Candidatus Saccharibacteria bacterium | reverse complement strand
CGGCGGCACCACCCGCACGCCGCGCAAAGCAGCAGCAGCAGCCGTCGACATCGTACCGATTCGCGCCCACGACACAGAGTTTTCCACCATACCCTCGGATGTAGGCGAAATGCCAGCCTCTACGACCCTTAAGGCACTTCAGGAAGTGAAACAGACAAATCTCGTTCTTGTCTCCGAGCTCCTTTAGAATCGGCCCGTCCACCGATGCCTTCTT
>CAZNNT010000026.1:8644-8903 GCA_964574495.1 uncultured Candidatus Saccharibacteria bacterium | reverse complement strand
AGCTCGTTCTTGTCTCCGAGCTCCTTTAGAATCGGCCCGTCCACCGATGCCTTCTTGAGCTCGTGGACATTGAGCTCTGCCCGGGGAATGCCCTCCTCAACCTTGCCCCTGAACAGGCGGTCAAAGCTGGACTCGGCGTAGGCATCTGCCTCTTCGAGGGCCCGGTCGTCAACCACGAACCTGTCGTCGGCGCCCTCCACTGCGACCGACTCCACGAACTTGAGGAGGTCGGATTCGTGTGGAATGTGACCGCGAAGGA
>CAZNNT010000026.1:0-8634 GCA_964574495.1 uncultured Candidatus Saccharibacteria bacterium | reverse complement strand
AGACCAACCGGGTCATCAATCCACCTCTGCCTGTCGGCTCTCCCCATACTCGGAAGGTTTTCTGCGATTCGAGCAATGAGCTTGGCAACCTGCTTCTCTACATTCATGGCGGTTTTTCCTCCTTGGGGTTTTCGCCATTTTTGTTTTGTTAGAGGGCCATCCCAATGACAGCCATAGCCAGAAAACACCGAAGAATCGGGACCTTTTGGCTATAGCCGCCAAATTGCAAGTAGCAATATAAAAGAGCTGTTATTTTTTAAGCATAGCAAATTATTTATCATTTGTCAACACCTCACAGCCGCCGCGCTTTACCAAAACCGTATGCTCAAAATGAGCCGCGCGAGAGCCATCTAAAGTGCGGTAAGTCCAGCCGTTTTTATCCGTAATAATTTTGGCTTCCCCTTCCGCAATCATTGGCTCAATGGCCAAAACCTGCCCGTCTTTTAATTTTTCGCCGGCGCCGGCCTTACCCCAATTAGGAATGTGCGGCGGTTCGTGAACCGCCCTGCCCACTCCGTGCCCCACCAATTCCCTAAAAACATTAAAGCCGTTTTTTTTAACGAAGGATTCAACCGCGTGGCCGATATCTCCGATGGCTATACCTGCTTTGCATTTTTTAATCGCGACATCAAGAGCTTGCCGGCAAACTGATATCAGACGATTTGAACGGCCGTCCGGATCGTATGACCCGCATAAAACCGTTCTGGCGCCGTCAGTAAAAAATCCTTTGTAATTTACGCCCAAATCCAAAGTTACGACATCGCCCTCACGCAAAATTTTTTTACCCGGAATGCCGTGCACCACCTCATCATTTATTGAAACGCAAATTGAAGAGGGATACGGCCGTTCTCCGCCTTCGCTGTAACCCTTAAATGAGGGAACGGCTCCGGCTTTTATAATTTCACTCTCGGCAATAGCATCAAGTTTCAAGGTTTCAATTCCGGGCGCAATTTCTCGCGCGACATGCGCTAAAACGCGGGCAAGAATTTGCCCGCTTATCCTTAACATTTCTATTTCTTTTTTTGATTTTGCGATCATTTATTTTCAAACCCCAGCGCCTTCAAAATGTTTTGATGGATTTTTTGCGGATCGCGGGAGTTGCCATCGATCTCAATAAGACGATTCAAACTTTTGGTGCGATAATATTCTACTGCCGGACCAACATGAACTTCAAAAAAATCCAGCCGATTATTTATTACTTCATCAGTATCATCCGCGCGGCCCCGTTCTTTTAGCCGACGAAAGGCCTCGTCTCGCTCCACCTTCAAAAAAATAGGATAATAAGGGCTGATACCCAAAAAATCCACAAGATCATCCATAACCCGAGCTTCTATTTCGGTCCTTGGAGAGCTAGAAAAAAGCAGATGTTCCTTGCCAGTAAAATGTTCAATAATCTCGTGTGTCCAGGACCAAATTGCCAAGAAATCCGGAGCTTTGGCGCCGACGCGCATTACCTTTTCATCGGTGAGTTTTGAAAGATACAGTCCCCGCTTTATCATATTTCGCAGAACCTCTCCTGTATAAACATAAAGCACCGAACCCAAACCATGTTTTTTCTCTAAAAATTCCTTCAAAAGAACAACCTGTGTATCTTTTCCCGAGCCGGACAATCCCATAAAAACCGCGACAACTATTCGTGATTTCATTGTGCCTCTTTCAAAATCTAATCCCATTTAAATTCAAGATAACACTTGCCGCGTTTAAACGCAACCCAATATCACTCGTAACTTCTCATAACAATCTGCGCCTCAACTTGCTTGATGGTCTCAAGAACTACAGAAACCACAATCAAAAGAGCGGTGCCGCCGATAGTCAGCGTCACGAGACCGGTAATCGCGCGCATGGCGAGCGGCAAAACCGCGATCGCGCCCAAAAACAAAGCGCCTATTAAAGTAATGCGGTTTAAAATCTTGTATAAAAATTCCGAGGTCGGGCGCCCAGGTCTTATTCCGGGCACGAACGCTCCCGATTTCTGGAGGTTGCCGGATATGGCGTCCGGGTCAAAAGTTACGGCGGTATAAAAATAAGTGAAAAGAAAAACCAAAAGAAAATAAAGTATGGCATATACCCATGGATTATTGAAAAAGGTCAAAAGAAAAGCGGAAATTGTCCGGATAGCGGCGTTATCAACCGAAGCCACGAAATTAACAAGCATCTGGGGAAAAAGAAGGATGGAAAGAGCGAAAATTATCGGTATAACACCGGCTTGATTTACTCTTAAAGGCAAATAGGTGGAAACGCCGCCGTAAATTTTTGAGCCGCGTACGCGGCGCGCGTAAGATACCGGCACCGGCCTTTGCCCTTCGGTAATTATAATGACAGCACCGACAACCAAAACCGCGGCGATAACAAAGCCCAAAATGACCGGCAACTGCTCAATGCTTGAAGCAAAAAAGGTCTGTCCCAGGGCCCGCGGAACGCTGGATATGATGCCAGCGAAAATAAGAATAGAAACACCGTTGCCTATTCCATATTCCGAAATAAGCTCGCCCAACCACATCAAAAGAACGGAACCGGCGGTTACAATTACGATATTTATAAGCGTGCCGAAGGGGGAGAGCGCTCCCAAAACACCTTCTCTGGACAAAAGAGAAAGCAAACCAAAACCCTGAAGAGCGGCCAATGGAACGGTTAAAAGCCGCGAATATTGATTAAACTTCTGGCGTCCGGCTTCGCCCCCTTCCTGATACATTTCTTTCAAACGGGGAGAAATCATGGTCAAAAGCTGCATAATAATTGAAGCCGTAATGAAGGGACCGACGCCGAGCATCATTATGGAAAGATTTTCCATCGCTCCTCCGGAAAAAAGATTCAAAAGTCCAAAAAATTGATTACCGCCGAAAAACGACGCGAGACGCTCATGATCCACGCCGGGAATGGGAATAGCGGCGCCTATTCTGAAAAGGGCCAAAATCAAAAGAATGAAAAGTATTTTTTTTCTCAAATCCGGGTCAGTGAATATCAGTTTGAATTTTAACCACATATTTTAAATTTTCGGACGCCCTATCGCGCCGCCGGCTTTTTCTATTTTTTTCTTCGCTCCTTCGGAGACCTGAAAATCCGAAACAAGAAGTTTTTTAGTTATTTCTCCCGAGCCCAAAATTTTTATTTCGGGCAATTTCCCGCTTCTGGGCTGAACCAATCCCCGCCTAACCAGTTCTCGGGGGGTGATTTTATCTCCATCCTTGAAGTGTTTCTCCAGCACCTCTAAATTTATTTCCCTGGATAATTTCGGCCTGAATTTCGCGCGATATCCCCGCAGTTTCGGTATTTTTTTAATGACATCTCTTATTTCGGGCCTCATTTTATGGCCCGCTCTGGCTTTTTGCCCCTTAATGCCGCGCCCGGAATAAGTGCCGCGCTTACCTCCGCGGCCTATTCTTTTTTTCTTTTTAAAACGGGTTTTTGGTTTTAAATGATGAAGCTGCATATTTTTATTTGAGTTTTTTAAGCGCTTCCATGGCCGCTCTGGCGTTGGAAATCTTATTTTTGGTATGCGACAAAATCTTAGCCGAAGCGTTTTTGACGCCGGCTAAATCCAAAACCATGCGCACGGAACTTCCGGCCACCAAGCCATGCCCCTCCACGGCCGGCCTTATTATGACTTTGGCGCTCGCGAATTTTCCGCGAACATCATGGGCAATCGACATATTTTTGGTCAGATTTATTTTAATGGCTTTTTTTCCGGCGAGGCGCACCGCCTTTTGAATGGCTGTCGCTGTGTCCACTCCCTTTGCCGTGCCCACTCCGACTTTTCCAAGCCGATCGCCGATAACCATGGTTGATCTAAAGCTAAAACGGCGTCCGCCGGCCACCACGCGAGCCACGCGACGCAAATCAATAAGTTTTTGGTCAAACTCCGAATCCTTTCTTTCCCGTTTTTTAAAAATATTTTTTTCAGCCATGTTTTTAAAATTAAATTAAAATTCCAGCCCGCCTTCTCTCGCGCCTTCAGCCAAAGCCCGGATTCTGCCGTGATAACGATAACCGCCGCGGTCAAAAACGACTTTTTTAATTTTATTTCTTTTCGCGAGCTGGGCAAGCATCAGGCCCAAAGCGCGGGCCTTGGCGCTTTTATCGCCCTTCTTATTTTCCAACGCCGCATCAGAAAGGCCAATCAAAGTCCGGCCTTTTTCATCATCTATTATCTGGGCGTAAATATGCTTATTAGCCCTGAAAACCGAGAGGCGCGGATTTCCGGACCGGCCGAGGATTCGGCTTCTTACGCGTTTATGCCGCCTTATTTTCTTCTGAATTTTTATGTTTAAAGACATAATCAATAAATTATTTTATCCGCCGGAAGTTACCACTTTTTTACCGGCCTTGCGCTTTATAACTTCCCCCGAATAACGGATGCCTTTGCCTTTGTACGGCTCAGGTTTCTTATAACGCCTGATTGTCGCGGCCGTATTGCCGACTATTTCTTTATCCGGACCGGAAACGGTAATTTTGTTTTTTTCCACTGAAAAAGAAACTCCTTTTGGCGCCGGAACGGTTACCGGATTGGAAAAACCCAAGTTTAAAACGAGATCGCTCCCCTTAACCTCCGCTCTGAAGCCGATGCCTTCCAGCTCCATTTTCTTTTCGTAACCCTTAGTAACGCCCTCAATCATGTTCTGCAAATGCCTGACCGAGGTCCCTAAAAAAGCGGATGTTTCTTTGGTAACCTCTTTGGGTTTAACGTAAATTTCACTTTCAGAAATATCAAAATCAACACCCCGCGGAAACCTTCGGCTTAATTCGCCCTTGGGCCCCTTAATTATAAATTCGCCGTTTTCAAACTTCGTTGAAACGCCCTTGGGAATAATTATTGGCTTTTTAGCTAAACGGCTCATATTATTATAATTATAACAAAGCGGATTAACGCGCCTCGCCCAATATTTCTCCGCCGACTTTTAAATGCTTGGCTTGTTTGTCGTCAATCAGGCCGGCCGGAGTTGAAATTATGTAAAAACCCAGGCCTCTCTTAAGCGGCCTTAGGTCGCGCCAACCCTTATAAATTCTGCGGGACGGTTTTGAAACCCGCTTAATTTCTTCAATCCTGCTTGACCCGTCTTCATCATAAAACAATTTCAATTCAATGTTGCGGCGGTTCTTTTTGCCGCGCTTTGCCACTTCGCCGACCAGTCCGCGCTTTTCCAAGAGTTTGGCTATTTCAATTTTCAATTTGGAATACGGAACAAGCACGGTCGCTTTTCCGGCTCTGGAGGCGTTATTTATTCGGCTAAACATATCGGCGACGGGGTCGTTTACCATGATGATTTTCTTATGCCTGGTATCTGGCCTTCGTTGGCCAACTCCCTAAAACAAATACGGCAAAGATCAAATTGGCGCATATAACTCCTTTTTCTGCCGCAGCGAAAACAGCGCCGCACGACCCGCGACTTAAATTTAGGCGTTTTTTTTGATCTGGCAATAACTGATTTTTTAGCCATATTATTTTTTGAACGGCACGCCAAGTCCTTTAAAAAGCTCGAGTGCCGCGTCTTTCGATGTGGCGTCTGTTACCAAAGTAACCTCTAAACCGAAGGGTATTTTTATATCTTCATCCGCGATTTCTGGAAATACAATATGCTCTTTAAAGCCGATAGTCAAATTCCCCGACTGATCCACGGACTTCAAATCAATGCCGCGAAAATCTCGGATTCGCGCGAGCGTCACGTTTACCAGCTTAAATAAGAAATCGCGCATCCTTTTGCCGCGCAAAGTGCAGACCAAGCCCACCGTTGCTCCTTTCCTGGTTTTAAAAGAGGCAATGGACTTTTTCGCTTTGGCCGGAACGCATTTTTGGCCGGAAATAAGTTCAAAATGTTTTTGAATGGCTTCTAGTTCCTTTGCTTCGCTCTTGCGTCCCACTCCGGTATTTAACACGATTTTCACCAAACGGGGCGTTGACATGACATTTTTCAAATTTTGATTTTTATTGCTCATATTAAGATTAACTTATTTCGGCTCCGCATTTTCTGCAGGCCCTGTTTTTTTTGCCTTGATCACCCTCGACCATCTTCGTTCTCTGGGGCATTTTGCATTTCGGACAAATCAATAAAACATTTGATATGTGAATGGAGTTCGGAACCTGAACGATTTGGCCCTTCTCGCCTTGCCGGCGGGGACGCTTGTGCCGCTTTCTTACATTAATCCCCTCAACAATCACTCTGTTTTCTTTGGATAAAACGCTAAGAACGCGTCCGGATTTTCCGCCGTCCTTTCCGCTTAATATTTTTACCAAATCGTTCTTTTTTATTTTTATCGCCATATTAAAAATTAAATAACTTCCGGGGCTAACGATATGATTTTAGTAAAACCCAATTCTCTCAATTCGCGGGGTATCGGGCCGAAAATACGTCCGCCTTTGGGCTCTTTTCCGTCAACGATTACCGCGGCGTTATCGTCAAACCTCAAATATGAGCCGTCTTTTCGGCGGTAAGGACTGTGCTGCCGGACAATGACCGCGCGCACAATGTCCTTTTTTTTCACGACCTTTCGCGGCTCCGCCTTTTTGACGGAAGCCACGATTATGTCGCCTATTCGGGCGTATCTTTTCCTCGTGCCTCCCAAAACAAAAATGCACTGCAGGATTTTTGCCCCGGAATTATCGGCCACTTCAATCATTGATCTTGGTTGAATCATAAATTATTTTTTATAACCCATTTCTTTGTCTTGGAAAGAGGGCGGCTTGACTCAATAACCACGCTTTCTCCGACCTTGCGTTCTGCGCCCTCAAAAGCCGCGCTGTATTTTTTGGATTTTCTGAAATATTTCTTGTACTTGGCGTGCTTTATATAACGCGAGACCTCAACCACCGCCGCCTCGCGGGACAAAGAAACGATTCTGCCCTTTAATTGCTGTTTACGCTTTATGCTATGGTTATTCATGATTTCAGTTGATTAAGGCGGGTGAGAATCCTGGCGATGTTTCGCCTTATCTCCCGACCGTCTTTCACGTTTTTAATTTTTGATTGGGAAACCGCGAAACGAAATTTGCGCAGCGCTTCGCGATTTTCGCCAAGCTCCTTTTCAAGTTCGGCCTTATTATTTTTCTTGGAAACGTCTTTTGTTTTCATTTTCTTTTTACAAATTTGGTTTTCAGCCCTATTTTGGCGCCGGCTTTTCGCAATGCCTCATGCGCGTCCTCTTCGTTCAAACCGTCTATTTCAAAAATGACTCTGCCCGCGTGAACCAGCGCGAAATATCCGGTTGGATCGCCCTTGCCCGCGCCCATTCCGACTTCCGGCGGCTTTTCGGTCTTGGGACGATCCGGAAATATCCTAATCCACATTTTTCCGCCCTTTTGAACATAGCGCGAAATGGCCTTGCGTCCGGCCTCAATTTGTTTAGCCGGCACCTGACCGCTCTCCACGGCTTTAAGTCCGTATGAACCGAAAGAAACATCAGACCCGCGATCACTAAACCCGAGTTCGCTCCCGCGCAGGCGCTGCCATTTTCTATGTTTTACTTTTTTCGGAAACAACATATTTTAGGTCAATTAGATGAATTAGAAATTAGGAATTTTCTTTGAACACCTCGCCCTTATAAATCCAGACCTTTATTCCCAAATCTCCGTAAGGCAGGTGGGCCCGGGTTCTGGCAAAATCAATGTTGGCTCTGATGGTTTGCAGAGGAATACGGCCTTTCATCAGCCACTCCCGCCGGCTCATTTCCGCGCCGTCAAGCCGTCCGGCTAAAGCAACTTTCACTCCCAGCACTTCTTTATGAGCCGACACTTTGCTTAAAATCTGCTTTAAAACCCTTCTGAAAGGCAGGCGTTTTTCCAAACTTTCAGCCACCATTTTAGCGACTATAGCCGAATCCGTCTCGGGATTTTTAACTTCTTCAATGGCCAGCTGAAGTTCCCTGGGCCGCGACAAATTATATTTTATAAACAGATTTTCTATCTGTTTTTTTAATAAATTTATTCCCGCGCCGGAACGGCCGATAATAAGGCCGGGCCTGGAGGTGCTGATTATTATTTTTAAAACGGCCGGGGTTCTTTCAATCTCTATTTTGGAAACATACATTTTGGCCAGCTGCTTCTCCAGCCAAGAACGCAGTTTAACATCGGTGCGCAGAAATTTTCGGTAATTACGCAAATCAAACCAGCGCGACTGCCAGTCGCGCACTTGACCCAGACGAAATGAATATGGATGAACTCGGTGCGTCATATAATTAAAATTCTAATGTTCCGAAAGAATTATGATTACTTTGCTTGTCTTTTTTCGTATTAATGAAGCCGACCCTCGGGCGCGAGCCATATGGCGTTTAAAAACCGGCCCTTCGTTAACTAATAATTTGGAAATGCGCAAATTTTCGCGCCCAACACCCGAATTGTTTTTGGCGTTTGCTTCAGCCGAAGATAAAAGTTTCAAAAGCGGACCGGCGCCCTTATTTTTAGAAAACTTCAAAATGACGGAAGCGTCTTTTAAACTTTTTCCGCGCACGGTGTCGGCTACCAGCCGCAATTTTCTAGGAGCTATCCTGATATAATTTAATTGCGCTTTCATATTTTATTTCGCCGGTTTAGCGGCGGCGACTGATTCGGAAGCGGCCGCCTCGGCTTTCTGTTCCAATTCCCGCTGCATCTTTCCGCCGTGCCTCGTAAATTTTTTAGTCGGAGAAAATTCGCCCAAACGATGTC
>CAZNNT010000025.1:0-9538 GCA_964574495.1 uncultured Candidatus Saccharibacteria bacterium | reverse complement strand
AAGGAAGCCCTGAAAACCGAGTTAAAACGCGAGGGACAGGTTTATTATGTCGCCAACCGCATAAAAAACATTCCCAAAATTGTTGAAATGCTGGAAAAACTGATTCCGAAATCCAAAATCGGCTCAATTCACGCGAGATTGTCCGAAAAAAATATAATTGAAACGATGCGCGATTTTCGCGAGAAAAAAATAGAGATTCTTGTTTCAACCACCATTATTGAAAATGGCCTGGATATTTCTTCGGTAAACACTTTAATTGTTGAAAACGCGGCGCTTCTCGGACTTTCGCAGGCGCATCAGTTAAGAGGCAGAATCGGGCGAGGCGATACGCAAGCAATCGCTTATTTCTTGTATAATCCAAAAAACCTCATGCCTAAGGCCGAAAAGCGCCTGAACAATCTTCTTAACTTTCAGGAGCTTGGCTCCGGGCTTGAACTCGCAAAACGCGATTTGGAAATTCGCGGCGCGGGCAATATTTTGGGCCGCGAGCAATCGGGTATAGCCAACCGCATCGGCTGGAATTTATATTTTCAGTTTATGAACGAAGCGACTGAAAATCTTTCTCTATTTTAGAAGCCGAAAAAAAATATATAATAAAAATATGCTGATGAAATTATTCGGCTCATTTATACTATTAATCTTTTTTATAATTTTTGGGCCGGTTAACGCGCAAGCGGCGGGATTTGGCGCGCTGAAATACGGAGAAGCCGGCTATGGTTACGGCACAACTACTCAAGAGACCTCCGCTGTCCCGATAACCGGCATAACAGGAACGAACGGCACCACGACTTTGGCCGCGACCACTACTTCTGAAACGGCCCTTGCCGCAACCTCTGAAACGGCCGCCGCTACAACCTCCGAAGTGGCCGTTGCTACAACATCATCCGCCGCCGCTTCTAAAATATTTAAAACAATTTTGCCTTCAACAAAACCCGCGGCCGCCCCAATACATATAGAAGATAAAAAAACTCCGGCGCCGAGGCCGACGACCACTTTAATTTCCGCGGAAAAAAAATATAGCGCGCCCGTTAAAACTTTGGTGGCCGGTATAATTATTAATATTCTAAAAATAGCGTGGCGCGTGGTACAATATAAACTATGGCAGGTTTATCAATTTTTGTTTTCAATTTTTTAATTAGCCGTCTAATCAATCAAAACTAAATATGCCGGACTTAATTTCTTTAATAAAGAAAATAAAAAATAATCTCTTGCCGGGCTTATCAATTTTAATCATTCTCACTTTATTGATTTTGGGAAGCCGGCGGCCGCCTGACCGTCCGCGCCTGCCCACGGTCGTAAAAGACGGAGAATACGGCCAATTTCTTTTTGCGGCCGCCAGATTACCCATGGCGGGAGGCGATGAAAATAATTGGGGCGAAATTCTAAATGAATTCCTGCGAGTCAGCCACGAAGAAAACGGCGAATTAAAACCGAGCGGTCTGGGAGATATAACCGGTCTTGGCATAGTAAACGTCAAGGAGTTTGGCGCCAAAGGCGATGGCACTACCGACGACACTTCGGCGATTCAAGCCGCGATTAATTACCGAGGCAGTGACGGCGGAATGGTTTATCTTCCGCCCGGGGTCTACCGCGTTACGAGCTCTCTGGTATTTTTCAATAACAATCATATGAAATTCGCGGGCGCCGGCAAGAATCTGACAAATATATTGTGGGATGGCGGGGCGGCCGGCCCGGTGCTTGATGTCGGAAGCGTCCGAGACAGTTTTTTTGAGGGCTTCAGAATAGCCGTCCAAGGCGTTAATCTGAATCTGGCAATAAAAATACATAATGCTTCGGGCGCGACCGTATCCACAAATAATGTTTTCAAGGATATTTACATACATCCCACGGCTTGGGCCATAGGAAACGGATCCATTACCGACGGCGTCAAAATCGGAGACGGCACGGACGCCAACAATGATTTTCATAAGTTCATAAGAGTGAGCATGGGCGATATCCTTCGCGACGGATTTGTCATAGAAAACTCGTCGCAAGCAAAACACATACTCTTTGAAGATTCTCATGTAGGTTCTTTAAGATACGGCCTGCGGCAAGACGGAGGAGGAAGTTTCAAATGGGTCCGCGGCGGCATGCGCGGCCAGACCACGGCCAATTTCCACCTCGGTCAGCCGACAGATGTCATTATGATAGACGGCATTGATGTTGAGCGTTCGGCGGCCTTCATGGACAGTTCTGATGCCGCGTCAGATTGGGCGACCATAGTGCAGAATGTGCGCTGGGATTCTCCATCGGAGGCAAACGCGTCGGGTAAAGTTATAGAGTTTAATTTTTCCGGCCCTCTGGTGCTGATAGGAAACAGGTTTCAAAGCGGGACAACGGACCTGATTGTAACCGGCAACACATCAACCTCGCTTGTCGCTATCGGTAATTACGTTAAAAATACGGCCACGACCAAATTTTGGTCCGGGTCGTGGAAAAGCATTGTTGCTCTCGGCAATCTGGTGGGCACTCCGTATACTTATCAAAACGCGGACGCGTCTTTCGGCGCGAATCTTTCCGTGTCCGAGGGTTCTAATTTTATCGTGCCCTCGGGCAAAATAGGAATCGGGACTTCAAACCCCCAAACCCCGCTGCACATAGTTTCTAATGCCGGAACTAAACTGGCCCTGGATCATCCCACTGCCGATTCAGGACAGGAAATATCATTTAGAGTCAACGGGGTAGATCGGGGGCTCATACAATGGTTCAACGGCGCTTTTCGTCTGCATCCAGACATAACCGTACTTGATCCGACAAGTCCTCCGTTTGTGGTCAACTCCTCCGGCAATGTCGGCATAGGCATCACCAGTCCAACCAGCAAACTGCATGTTGTGGGCAAAGCAACCATAACCGGCGGGATTGACCCTCCCTATGTATCATTTTCAGATGAAACGCGAGAAAGCATAATAAAACGCGCCGAAAACATTGAAGAGCACGAAAAAGTAATGATGTTCTGGAACAGCCAGACCAAAAGTATGGAGGTCTATAATATTCAGGAAGGCGCTTTTTATTCTATCGGCGGTGAAAAATTGGACTAGGCGGACTTTGCTTCTTTTTCCACATCGCCCAAATACACCAAAGTCATCTTGCGCTCGTCGGGTTCAAACAGGGTTATTTGAAACGGATAGGTTTTGCCCAATTCTATTTTCTCGCGCATGGCTTTTTCCGTGCCGAACTCCGAAATATGCGCGAGTCCAGCCAGTCCCTCTTCCACCGCCACCAAAGCGCCGTAACGGTTAAGCCGGATGACCACGCCCTGAACAATATCGCCTTTTTTATATTTTTCTTTTGCTTTTTGCCACGGGTCGGGCTCAAGAGCTTTTATGGAAAGGGAAATTTTTCCGCTTTCAATTGAAATTATTTTTGCCTTTACTTTGTCGCCTATTTTAAAAAGAGCCCTAGGGTCTTCAACCAACGACCATGAAAGTTCTGAAATATGCGTTAAGCCCTCAAGGCCCTCCTCTATTTTTATGAAAACGCCGAAATCAACGACGCCCGTGATTTCGCCTTCTATTATGTCGCCGATTTTATATTTGGAAAGCACTTCTTTGAACTCTTCGGTCTGGGTTTCTTTTTCTGAAAAAATAAGTTTTTCTTCTTCCTGATCGGCGACGATTATGGTTACAACCAAACTTTTATCCACCAATTTTTTAAGTTCTTCCAAAATTTTTTCTTTGTCGCCTCCCTCAACCCTCGGGTAATGAATAGACCTTAATTGCGAGGCCGGCAAAAAACCCTGGATACCTTCCCACTCCACAACCAAACCGCCTTTATTGGCCTCTTTAATTTTGAGCTCCAAAGGAATTTTCCTTTCGGCCAAATCGCGGGCTTCGCGCCAAATGATTTCGCGTCCCGCCTCTTTAAGCGAGAGTTCCACATAGCCGTCTTCATTTTCTGGCATGACAACCTTCGCGGTTATGTGGTCGCCCATTCTGACATTGGCCAGCATATCTCGCGCGGCTGTCAGTTCCCGGCCGTAGATTATGCCCGTTCCGACAGGACCCAAATCCACAAAAAGGGCCGACTTCTTGCGGGCAATAACTATGCCTTCCGCGAAGTCCCCCATTTTGGGAGCGGACAAAATAACCGATTTAAAAAGATATTCCATCGGGCTTAATTCGGCCTTTTTAACCTCCGGCTCGCGGTCTTTTAGTTGGCTGTTATTTAAATCCATAAAAGGATTATTAGATTATACATCTGGATTTTAAAAGGTCAATCGGGTATAATATATCCATGGTTATAACTTATTACGGCCTTTCCTGCTTTAAAGTGAGCTCGGGCGAATTTGTTTTGGCCTTTGACCCTCCGTCAAAAAAATCCTCTTTCAAGTCCCCCCGCTTCGGGGCCGATGTGGCCTTCATCAGCCACGACCACGAGGACCATAACGGCTATGACGAAATCGGCGGCAAAGAAAATCGCCCGCCCGTTAAAATAGACGGCCCGGGGGACTACGAAATACGGGGCATCAATATTCGGGGCATTCCTTCATACCATGATTCGGTTTCGGGAAAAAAATTCGGCTTAAACACCGTATATTCGGCAGACCCGGAAAACATTAAAATATGCCATCTCGGCGACTTCGGTGAGGGGGATTTGAGAGAGGAAACCAAAGCGGCGATCGGACAAGTTGACATTTTGTTTCTGCCCGTGGGGGGGAAAACAGTATTGGACCCGGAAAACGCCGCGAAAATCGCAAATCGCCTTGAACCCAAAATAATAATACCGATGCACTATGAAAAAAAAGAACTTTCATTATTTTTAAAAGAATTGGGAGTGGAAAACGCCAAGTCCGAAGATAAATTAACCCTCAAGAAAAAAGAGCTGCCCGACGGCAAAACGGAGGTCAGAGTGCTCAAACCGGCGATGAATTAATAGTGACCTAAAAAAATTAATGGGCTTTCTGGACCAAATAGAAAAACTGCAAAAAAAACCGCGTCGGGCCCGCGAAAAAATATTGGCCGCTTCAGTTATCATTATCATGATTTTAATAATCGCCGTGTGGGCGCGAGTAACCCGCTTCGGATTTTTTCAGGACTCTACCGCGACAAAATCCGAAAGTCCGCTCAAAGCCCTTTGGAACATAGCCAGCGACGGATTTAAAAGCGTCTTAGAACAATTTTAATGGAAGAACCAATCAAAAATAAAATAGCGCCCCGCGACATCGTGCGTGAAATGCGCGATTCCTATTTGGACTACGCCATGTCGGTTATTGTCTCCAGGGCCTTGCCCGATGTCCGCGATGGATTGAAACCGGTGCACCGCAGGATTTTATACACCATGCACGAAATGGGATTAACTTCCGGCGCCAAATTCAGAAAGTCGGCGGCCATAACCGGAGACGTAATGGGCAAATATCACCCGCACGGCGATACCGCGATTTACGACACGCTGGTGCGCATGGCTCAACCATGGGCAATGCGCTATCCGCTGATTGACGGGCAAGGTAATTTCGGCAATATTGACGGCGATTCGGCCGCGGCCCATCGCTACACCGAAGCCAGAATGACGGCGATTTCGGCCGAAATTCTAAAAGACATTGAAAAAAACACGGTTGATTTTCAGCCCACCTATGACGGGACCAGACAAGAGCCAAAACTCCTGCCTTCGGCCATCCCGCAATTACTGCTCAACGGCTCTTTGGGCATCGCGGTGGGAATGGCCACCAATATCCCGCCGCACAATTTAAACGAAGTCGTAAACGCCACTCAACATCTGATAGACCACCCCAAAGCCACAACCGAGGATTTGGTGAAATTCGTGCAGGGCCCGGATTTTCCGACCGGCGGCCTTATTTTCAACAAGAACGAAATTCATCAGGCCTACGCCACCGGACGCGGAGGCGTGGTTAATCGGGGGGACGCGGAAATAGTTGAAAAAAAACAGGGACAATTTCAAATAATAATCACCTCCATCCCCTACCAGGTAAATAAATCCGAACTGATAATTAAAATCGCGGAATTGGTTCGCGAAAAAAAGATTGAGGGCATCCGCGATGTCAGAGACGAATCGGATAAAGAAGGCCTGCGCGTCGCCATAGACCTGAAACAAGACGCTTTCGCCCAAAAAATTCTGAACAACCTCTACAAACACACCGACCTTGAACGAACATACCACTTTAACATGCTGGCGCTGGTGGACGGCATACAGCCGCAGATTCTTTCTTTAAAAACGCTTCTTGAAAAATTCGTAGAGCACCGCCAAATCGTCGTTGAACGCCGGACGCGCTTTGATCTCGCCCGAGCCGAAGACAGAGTTCACATTTTGGAAGGATTGAAAAAAGCCCTGGACCATATAGACGCCGTAATCAAAACCATAAAATCGTCGGCTGACCGCGACGCGGCGAAAAAGAATCTTATTAAAAAATTCTCTTTTTCGGAGAAGCAGACCGACGCCATACTGGAGATGCGCCTTTCGGCGCTTGCCAATCTTGAACGCCAAAAAATAGCGGACGAATTGAAAGAAAAACAAAAGCTGATACACGACCTCAAGTCCCTGTTGAAAGACCCCAAACGCATTTTAGAAGTGATTAAAAAAGAACTTGAGGACATAAAAAATAAATACGGCGACGAACGCAAAACCAAAGTCGTCTTGAGCGCCGCTAAATCATTTAAAGCCGAAGACCTCATACCGGAGGCCGAGCAAGTCATGGTCTTAACCAAGGGTGGCTATATCAAAAGGGTTAACCCCGAAGAATACCGCCTGCAAAAACGCGGCGGCAAAGGCCTGATAGGCGCCGAAGTCAAAGAAGAAGACGTGGTCAGCATTTTTCTTTCGGCCAACACCCATGACGACCTGCTTTTCTTTTCGTCTTTAGGCAAAGTATATCAGACAAAAATGTATGACGTGCCGGAGGGCAAACGCGTTTCCAAAGGAAAATCCATTTTGAATGTTCTGCCTCTTTCCGCCAGCGAAGAAATAACCTCGGTGCTGGCCGTTCCCAAAACCAAAAAAGGAGAAAAGGTCTTTTTGGTTATGATTACCGCGCTTGGTATAATAAAAAAGGTGGAACCCCAGCACTTTGAAGGTGTCAGACGCTCGGGAATCATTGCCATAAAACTTCAAAAAGGCGATTCTTTGCGCTGGGTGCGCTTGGCCGCGAAGGGTGATCACGTGATGCTTGCCACTAAACTCGGCAAAGCCATCCGCTTTAAAGAATCGGACGCGCGCCCCATGGGACGGAGCGCTGCGGGAGTGCATGCCATGAGAATCGGAAAAAAAGACGAACTGATAGGAGCGGATGTCATCTCGGCCCAGGAAAAAAACGCCCATCTTCTGGTTATGAGTTCTGAAGGATTCGGCAAAAAAACCAATGTCAAAAATTACCGTCTTCAGAGGCGGGCCGGCTCGGGAATTAAAACCGCGAAAATCACCTCCAAAACAGGGCCGCTGGTCTCGGCAAAAATCGTCTATCCGGAACTGGAAGAACTTATAGCCATATCCAAAAGAGGACAGGTGATAAGAACGCAATTGGCGAGCATTCCGGAACACGGCCGGGACACCCAAGGAGTGCGCATTATGCGGCTTGCCAATAAAGACGCGATTGCTTCGCTTACATGTTTATAAGTCCGGAACAAATTATAAAAACCATCGGAGTAAAACTCGGCTCCAGAGTAGCTGACTTCGGAAGCGGGGCCGGTTTTTACGCTGTTCCCATGGCGCGGGCCGTGGGAGCAGGAGGAAGGGTCTATGCTTTAGACGTTCAACCCGAAATGCTGGAAATTACCCGCTCAAAAGCGCGCGAAGCGCGTTTGCTCAATGTTTCCGTGATGCGCGTTGATTTAGAAAAGCCCCGCGGCACGGGTCTAGCCGACGAAGCCGTGGATGTGGTTTTAATGTCAAATATCCTTTTTCAGGCCGAAAATAAGCCAAATATGCTAAAAGAGGCCTCAAGAATATTAAAAAGCGGTGGAGAGATCGCCTTAATTGAATGGAGTTCTTACGGTCGTGGCGCAGGCCCGCGGCCGGAACAAATAATTCCCAAAGAGTCGGCCGAAAAATTGCTGACGGATGCCGGATTTAAACGCATTAAAGAATTTAGCGCGGGAGACAGCCACTACGGTTTATTGTACGCTAAACCCTGAATCCGAAGCGCGAAACCCAAAACATGAAATTGCTCCAATTTATTATAATCGCCGCCTCAATCATCATTGCCATAGTCGCTCTTTTGATATTCGGCGGAATTTTGCCCGGTTTTAGATTGGGGCAGGGAGGACAATCGGGAGAAATTTCTTTTTGGGGCACGCTGCCTGAAAAAAATCTCTCGCCGGTTTTAGAGGATTTCAGACAACGCTTCCAAAACATAAAAGTTGACTATCGCCGGATTGATTCCAAAAATTATATTGACGAACTGGTAAAAGCTCTTGCCGCGGGTCAAGGACCGGATGTTTTTATGCTGGAGCAAGACCAAATAATCAAACAGCGCGACTTGGTTTTCGTCCTTGACGCGAAAACCTATCCCTTGCGCGCCTTTCGCGATAATTTTGCCGATATTTCAGAACTCTATGCAAGGCCCGAGGGAATAACGGGGTTGCCTTTCTATATAGACCCGCTCGTTCTTTTCTGGAATCGCGACCTTTTCAGAAATGCCGGCTTAACCCTTCCGCCGAAATTCTGGGACGAATTTCTGCAAGACGCGGCGGAACTTACCGTAAAAGACGGATCGCGCCTTATACAATCGGGCGCGGCCCTCGGCGAATTTTCAAATATTTCGCGGGCCAAAGATATTTTAGCGCTTTTAATTTTGCAGACGGGAAATAAAATCGTTGATCCTCAGACCCTCCGCCCGGTATTTACAGAGCGAACCGGCGCCTTAAGCCCCGCGGAGGAAGCGCTTATATTTTTCGCGAGCTTCTCTGACCCCGTCAAAAACAATTACAGTTGGAGTCGGGCTCGCTCAGAGGCCTTGGAGGCCTTCGGAGCTGGAGGATTGGCAATGTATATCGGCTACGCTTCAGAAATTGAACGAATTTTGGATTTAAACCCGCATCTTAATTTTGATGTCAGCCGGATTCCGCAGATCAGGGGAGAAAAACTGCAAGCCACCTACGGCCGGAGCGCGGCCCTAACTTTAAGCAAACAAAGCGCGAATAAAGCGGCCGCTCTTACTTTTATGTATGAGCTAACCGGCCTTGATTCGCAAAATTTGCTTAGCCAAAATTCATTTTTGGCGCCGTCATTAAGAAGCGCCTTAGCCGAAAAGCAGGAAAATCCGGTGCTTGATATTTTTTATAAATCGGCCGTCCAATCGCTTGGCTGGCTTGATCCCGATCCGGCTGAAACCAAAAATATCTGGAAAGAAATGGTTGAATCGTTTAACGCTGGCGCTAAAAACGCCAATCAGGCGGTCACGGATGCCCAAAGAAAATTTGAGACATTAGTGCCCAGACAAAACTAAAATGAAACTTTTAAACTTTTCAACTCTTAAACCTTTTAACTCTTTAACCTTTAAACTTTTTAACCTTTTAACCTTTATCTCTTTGGGCTTTATTGTTGCCGTCTTTTTGCCGTCTTTCGCTTTAGCTCAACAGCCGCTTGTCCC
>CAZNNT010000024.1:0-9783 GCA_964574495.1 uncultured Candidatus Saccharibacteria bacterium | reverse complement strand
AGCCATCATAGTTTAGGGCGTGGACTACCGGGGTATCTAATCCCGTTCGAAACCCACGCTTTCGTGTTTCAGGGTCAGGAACGCGCCAGCGAACTGCCTTCGCCTTTGGTGTTCCCCTGGATATCAATGGATTTCACTCCTACACCCAGAGTTCCGTTCGCCTCTCGCGTCCTCCAAGTCCTATGGTATCCTCCGCATTTTCTCCGTTGAGCGGAGATTTTTAACAGAGGACTCATTGGACCCCCTACACACCCTTTACGCCCAGTAAATCCGGATAACGCTTGGGCTCCTCGTATTACCGCGGCTGCTGGCACGAGGTTAGCAAGCCCTTATTCATGGGATACTGTCACCGAGCACCATTTTCACCACTCAACCCCTGTCGGGATATTTTGTGCATTTGCAATTAAAAAAACAAACGAACTAATTCGCAAAAATGGTGCTCGGTTCATCTCCCATAAAAGCAGTTTACGTCCCGAAGGACTTCATCCTGCACGCGGCGTCGCTCCATCAGGCTTTCGCCCATTGTGGAATATTCTCGGCTGCAGCCCTCCGTAGAGGTATGGCCCGTATCGCAGTGCCATTGGTGGGGGACGAGCTCTCACTCCCCCTAGCCGTCATCGCCTTGGTAGGCCGTTACCCTACCAACAAGCTGATAGCCCGCAGACCTTTCCCAGAGCGTCTTACGACTTTACCCTCACGGGAACTATCGGGAATTAGCCCCGCTTTCGCGGGGTTATGCCCGTCTCTGGGGTAAGTATCTACGTGTTACTACCCCGTCTGCCACTTTCAGCGCGAAGCGCTGGAATTTCTAATTGCTCTAATTACTCTAATTAATACCCAATTATCTAATGACCAAATGTCTAAAAATTTTAGATGTTTTGGCATTAGGATTTGTTTAGGTTAATTAGGTCAATTAAGTTAATTAGACATTTCCCAGTGCTTCGCACTGACCGTACGACTTGCATGCCTTATCCACGCCGCCAGCGTTCATCCTGAGCCAGGATCAAACTCTCTAAAAAGATGAGAGTAGCGAATCTTTTTAGAGCCCCGTCGGATGACGGGGCAAAAATTTTACTACTCTCCTCTTGGCCCGGTCATTCGACCGGGCACTGAATTTTGCAGCCACACTCTCGCGTGGGCAAAATTCGTGAACGAGACAAAATAAAACTCACATGCGTATAATGTGTATTGAATTTTCAAGGTTCATCGGCAATGTTTCAGAAACATAGCCGCGATTATTGCCCTAAAGCAACAATCGCGGCCATACTTGAACTTTTTTGATTTTTCAACTTATTTTACTTCATCACCACATTATATTCTCTGACCAAACTCTGTCAACCCCTCCTTTCCACAACGTCTACTCTTTAAATACCACGAATTTGTACCCTAAAAAGTTCCAAATTAGGCCGGCCGCTGTACCCGCGACCGCGCCGATATTGGCCCAAAGTTTGGGGCCAAAGCCGAATTGAGGCGTTATGTAATTTACCACAAAAGAGGCCGCGCCCACGTTAAGCGCCGCGCCGATAATGCTTACGGTCAGAAATTGGGCGAATTCCCTGCCGGTTCTTTTTTCTCTGGACCCAAAAACCCATAGGCGGTTCCAGATATAACTGTTTACGCTGGCTACAATGAAACTCGCGGCTTTAAAAACGGAAAAATAAATCCCTGAAGTAATGTCGGTGATAAAAATCAAAAGATTTAAAACCCCGAAATCAATGGCGGTATTAAGAAGGCCCACCGCGAAGAATTTGGCGAATTGCTTAAACAGCAATGAATAATTTTTTTTCATTTTAAAATTGAGGATAGCGTTTTTTAATCTCGGCTTCTATTTCTGCCGCGGGACGCCCGTATTTACGGGCCGATAATTCTTTCAGGGAGGCGGCGATGGCGGCATTTCCTTCCTGCTTCGGCATAATGCGGATGTTAAACGGTTTGGTTGTCTGTCCTCTCACCAGCATTTTGAGATAGCAGTTAAAATTTTCTATATTCATAAGGTCGCCCGCGCTGAAGACCGGTTCAAATTGTTTGGCAAGAAATTCCGCGTCTTCCGGCCCTGTTCTGAAAGACGTAATTGAGCCGGCGTTGCCGAAGACCGCGAGCCGTATGGGTTCGGATAATTGCCCTATAAATTGGTGAGCGATAATGAGGTTCAGGCGGTATTTTCTGGCTTCGGAAAGAATCGTGGCGATTGAAGGCGTGGTTATGTTTTGAAATTCATCAAGGTACATATAAAAATCGCGCCTTTTATCTTCCGGCTGGTTGACGCGGGAAAAAGCCGCCATCATAATTTTCCCGACGATTATCAAACCCAGAAGCGACGAATTGGTCTCTCCCAACCGGCCTTTGGACAAATTAACAATTAAAATTTTGCCCTCGTCCATTATCTCGCGAAACTTAAGAGACGATTTTTCCTGCAAAAGAATCGGCCTCATAAATTCGTTGGACAAAAACGCGTCAAATTTGGAAGTAATGTAGGGCACCATATTGGCCAAGGCCGCCTCTCCGCCGGCTTTTTCCGCGACATCGCGCCAGAAAGCGTTGACTACCGGGTTTTTTGAGCGCGAGAGTTTCAGGCGGCGAAATTCCTGGTCCGACATGACGCGCTCTATTTCAAAAAGCGTGTTGCCGGAAGCCGGGTCCTCCATAACCAAAAGAGTCGCGTTTCTGAAGTAGGTCTCAAACATCGGACCGAGCGCTTCGGGCACATCGGCATAGAGTTTACGGAATATCTCCAGAAGTTCGTTGACTATGAAGGTTTTTTGCTCGGGGTAAGCCGGATCGTATTCCAGAAAATTCAGGCCCATGGGGTGCGAGGTGTTAGAAGGGTCAAAATAAACCACGTCATTAAGCCGGTTTTCGGGTATGTAGCCAAGAATCGTCTCGGCCATATCGCCGTGAGGGTCAATTATGCTTATGCCCTCCCCCGCCTCTATGTCCTGTTTAGCCATATTCTGCAAAAAAGTGGTTTTACCCGTTCCGGTCTGGCCGATTATATACAAATGCCGGCGCCTGTCGTCTTTGGAAAGTTTTATCGGCGTTGATTCGCCGCGATAAATATTTTCCCCCAAAAGAACGCCCTCGGCCGGAAGTCCGGCGGGGGCCGGCGCGTCTTTGGCCTTAAGATATTTTAATTTCGGAGCTATGGTGAGAGCCGACGGAAAATGGTAAATACTTGTAAGCTCCCGGCTGTTTAAAGTTGCCATTTGAGATGAAACCGGCAGACGGAAAGAAAAGCGATATGAAAAATCATCGAGTTCTTTTGTTTTAATTTTTTTAAAAACGAAATTATTGCCTCGTGTTTCGGCAAATTGCATAAAGGCGCTCGCCAATTCTTGCAAAATGGCTTCGGCCTCATCGGCCGATGAGGCAGAAGCCATAAGCCGGATATTGACGTTAAAAACCGGAAAGCCGATTTTTTCTTCAAGTAATTTGACGGTTTCTTCGTCCACTATTATTTTTTCGTCTTTTTTCTTTTTTTCATTTCCGCCCGTCAGCAGAAATTCGGCGGTTTTTAAAAAATCTTTTCCGAAGCCGCTTTTCATCTGTATTTTTTTCCCTTCCCGGGCAGATTTAAGGGCGTTTTTGAGCCGTTTTGTGAATTTTTTCGGCCCGCGGCTGACTATTATTTGGAGTGCCGCTCCCTCGCCTTCTTTTTTCAATTTGGCAAAAGAGTTGGCGATAACCTCAAGCGGGTCGGCGTCTAAATGTTCGTAAGTCCTTATGGGTAAAAGCGGCGTTTGAGCAAGCCCGAAATACCCGCCGGCGCTGGAACCCGCGGCGTTAAAAATATTATAGTCCTCTTTTTTTTCTTCAATTTTGGCGTGGGGATACAGTCCCTGCAGATGTTTTTCAAAAAGCCGATATTTTTTTCTGGGCACAGCCACGAAGAAAGTCGTTTCTTCTCCTACGGACGGAAGGGCAATTTCAAGCGCGAAACTGGAGCGCTTCATCCAATTGTCATCAAGAATTGAAGCGATGCCGGCGTAAAACTGCTCCATGACGGAAATGAGATCCTTAAAAGTGGTCTTTTCTTTTTTAATCGCCTCGCCTGTCGGAAGAGTTATTTCGTAAAGGGCGAATTCAAGAGAAAAAACGGCCTCTTTGCGTTTTTTAAAAACGCGGATAAAAATAATGAGTATCGCGCCCAAAATCAGAATCGCGGCCGAGCCGAGATATAAATAAAAAAGTTGCTGGAGACCGAAAAAATCCATTCTATCCGTTTTCTTTTTCTTTTAAAAGTTCCAATACCAAGCTGTCGTGAAAATCGTCTAAAAGATGGGGGTTTTTGAGATGTTTGGCGACTTCAACGGCTTTTATGATCCCGTTTTTTTTGGCAATATTCAGAAGTTCTCCCACTTGTTCGGCGTGCGGCTCGTTTTTGAGTTTTTGAATCGCTTTTTGCGTTTGCTGGTCGTCGGCCGTTTGCATATTTTGCGCCGGCGCGGCATGGTCGGAGTACTCTTTAATCACTTCTTTAGCCGCGCTTTCCGGCCCCGATTCATTTCCGCTTTTGGACAATTCTTCCTGTTTTTCAGCGAGCTTTTGCCGCAGGACTTTTATTTCCTCATGAATTATATTGGGCTGTTCCATTCCGTTTATTATAGCACAGGCGTATTTTGGGGTATAATTTAAAATATGCACAAGAAGGCCATATTTTTGGCGATAATTATTTTTTTGATTGCGATTTTTTTTCGTTTCTGGATGCTGGAAAGCGTTCCGCCGGGCCTTTATCCGGATGAGGCCATGAACGGTTCCAACGCCCTTTACGCTCTAAAAACCGGCCAGTACCACGCGTTTTACCCCGAAAATAACGGCCGCGAAGGACTTTTTATGAACATAATCGCGGCTTCTCTTTGGTCTTTCGGCAACGAACCTTGGGCCATTCGGCTGATTTCGGCCATTTTCGGGTCGCTCACCGTTTTGGGCCTCTTTTATTTCGGGAGGGAATTTTTTAGGGGCTATGAGCGTGAAAAGGAAAAAAGAATGTGGGGGCTTGCGGCTAACGAAATTATAGCGTTGTCCGCTTCTTTTTTTCTCGCCGTCAGTTTTTGGCACATCAATTTTTCACGCATTGGTTTTCGGGCGATTATGGCGCCGCTTTTTCTGGTCTGGTCGTTGTATTTTTTATGGCTCGTTTTCAGACCTGATTTGTCGGAAAATAAAAAAATTCTAAGCGTTTCGTTTTCCGGGATTATTTTCGGCTTGGGCGCGCACTCTTATATCGCTTACCGCATCGCTCCGGTTCTTCTTTTGATTCCGTTTTTTATAATCGTAAAAAACAAAATCGGTTACAAGTATATTTTTATCTTTTTGTTTCTGGCTTTAGCGGCTTTCGCCCCTCTGGGAATTTATTATTTGCAAAACCCGTCTGATTTTTTGGGCAGGACCAGTCAGGTATCGGTATTTTCGGAACCAAGCCCGCTTAAATCCTTTTTGACAAATTCGGTTAAAACCGCCGGTTCTTTTTGGATTTTAGGCGATTTAAACCCGCGTCATAATTTTCCGGCGCGTCCGCTTTTATGGTGGCCCGTCGGAATTTTATTCGCTTTGGGTCTTATTTTTACCTTAACTAAAAATCGCAAACGTCTTTGCGTAAAATTCTTATGGCTGTGGATTTTTATTTTCGCCTTGCCCGCCGTTTTATCTTCCGAGGGCTCGCCGCACGCGCTTCGTTCCATTCTGATGCTGCCGGCGGTTATGTACATCGGCGCTATTGGATTTTGGGAAATTTTACGCTTGCTGGATAAACGGTTTGTTATTTTACTTTTTGTTTTTTTGGCGGCGCATACGGCCATAACTTACTCTGATTATTTTTGGCGCTGGGCTAATTTGCCCGCTACCCGCGCGGCATTTGATTCCGATTATGTTGATATCGGCCGATGGCTCAATCGCCAGCCGCCCGACATTAAAAAATATGTCCTGATTAACGCGGACGGCGTTTTGGTCTCCTCCCCCGATAATCCCAAATCCCGAATGATTCCGATGCCTTCCCAAACAATAATGTTTTTAACCGGCACCTGGCCCGAAGAGGAAAGGGCTAAGAAAAATATTTATTATGTTTTGGAGCAAAATCTGGCTGAAGCCGATTGCTCGTCGGCTTGCGTTATCGCGCCTCTTAAAGGAGGGGCGGGAATAAAAACCTTCGTGGAAACGGCTGTCGGCCTCAAACTGGAATTTAGCGTTAAGCCCGGTTTCGGCGTGTTTTATAAAGGGTTTGATATTTGATAATATTGTCTTATGTTTATGCCGCAGCGCATTTCCAATACCATCGCGCTCTCCATTTTGGGGCTGATGTTCGTTTTAATGTTTTTTTCCGCGCAAAATGAATCAGCCATCATGGATGAACTGGCGCATATTCCCGCGGGCTACTCGTATCTTACCCAAAAGGACTACCGCTTAAATCCCGAGCATCCTCCTCTAATTAAGGATTTAGCGGCACTACCTCTTCTTTTTTTAAACCTTAATTTTCCGACGGATGTTAAGGCCTGGGCCAAAGACATCAACGGCCAATGGGATATGGGCCGGATTTTTCTTTACGAGTCGGGCAACAATCCCGACCAAATTCTTTTTTGGTCGCGTCTCCCCCTAATGCTTTTGGCGCTGCTTTTCGGCTGGTTTATTTTCAATTGGTCTAAACGGCTTTACGGCGACAGGGTCGGCCTTTTAGTCCTTTTGTTTTTTGCTTTTTCTCCGACTTTTATCGCCCACTCGCGCTATGTTACGACCGACCTTGCCGCCGCTTTCGGGTTTTTTATAGGGATTACCGCCTTTGTTAAATATCTTGAATTGCCGAACGCCAAACGTCTTATCGCGGCAGGTTTGTCTCTGGGTATAGCGCTTCTTTTTAAATTTTCACTCGTACTTTTAATTCCCTTTTTCGCGCTGATAGCGCTGTTGTGGGGGTTTCTTTTCCAACTTGATGACTTGAGAGAACTAGGCAGTAAAGCCGCAAGATTAAAAAAGATTTTTGGCGCTTGGATTAAATTATTTTTACGGCTTTTGGTTATTTTTGTAATAGCCGTCCTGGTTGTGGCGGCCGTTTATCAATTCCATGTCTGGAATTATCCGCAAGACCGTCAAATCAATGACTCGGAATTTATTTTAAATTCTTTCGGCTTCAGGCCCGCGGCGGATTTAACGATTTTTATGGCCGGAAAAACATTGCTGCGCGGCCTCGGAGAATATCTTCTCGGACTTTTAATGGTTATTCAGCGGGCCGCCGGAGGCAACACCGCGTATTTTTTGGGCGAGGTTTCATCAATCGGCTGGTGGTATTATTTTCCCGTCGCCTACTTTCTCAAGGAGCCGCTTGCTTTTTTGGTCATGATAGTTATTTCAATTTTTTTCGTTACCCGGGCTTTATATCGGGCGCAGGAAAAAACGCTGGCTTCGGCCTTGGAATGGATGCGGGATAATTTTTTTCTGACGGTCGGAATCCTCTTTATCGCCGTTTACTGGTGGCAATCAATGAGCGGCAATTTGAATATAGGCGTCCGCCATGTTCTGCCAACCTTCCCTTTTATTTATCTTTTGGTATCGCGCGAAATAACCAGATGGTTGAGGTTTCATTCTTTGACCGAACCAGCCGGTTTCTACGAATGGCTCTATTCCATTTACGAGCGCTATATTAAGTCGCTGCCCCGATATTTTTTATTCACGCTCCTTTCTTTATGGCTGGTTTTGAGCGTTATCATCTCTTTTCCGAATTATCTTTCTTATTATAATGAATTGGCCGGCGGCTCAAGTAACGGCTACAAATATATAGTTGATTCCAATTATGACTGGGGGCAGGATTTAAAGCGTCTAGGCGATTTTATGGAAGAAAATAAAATAGAAAAAATAGCCGTGGATTATTTCGGCGGAGGATCTCCCGCGTATTACTTCAAAAATAAGTTTGTTCCGTGGCAATCGGTTCTGGGAAAACCGGATGTCGGAACCGGAGAGCCGGAGTGGTTTGCCGTATCAGCCAGCATTCTTCAGAGCGCTTTGGCAAAACCGGCCAAAGGATTTATAAAAAAGCCGGAGGATTCTTATGTCTGGCTTCAGGGCGTTGAGCCGGTGGCCCGCGCCGGACAATCTATTTTTATCTATAAATTTTAGCCCCCGAAAGACGGTTTTTTACTTGCCAAAATTTATATCCTTAATTAAGAGTTCGCTGAAATGCTGGCGGTGGCCTCTTTTGGTGCGCGCCCGGGTCTTTGATTTGTAACGAAAAACTATCACCTTTTTGGCTCTTTTTACACCCAAAAACTCGGCTTTGACTTCGGCTCCCACCACCTTAGGACGGCCCACTTCTATTTTTGAACCGTCGCTGTACAAGAGCACATCGCCAAATTTAATTTCGTTCCCTTTTTCGGGGGCCTCAATTTTTTCCGTTTTTATTTTTTTGCCTGGCTCCACAAGATATTGTTTTCCGGCTATCCTGACTATCGCGAATTTCATATTATAAAATTTTATTCCTCGGCGTCCGGTTTGTCAATGGCTATGGGCTCAAAATCCGAGGACTCTCCGGTTATTTTCAAAAGGTCTTTATCAATTTTTTTGAATTCCGCCGACGACTTATCGTACATATTAACCGCTGTCAGAAGATGGCCGCCGAGCTTTTGATGGAAGGTTTGATAGCTTATCAGATGCTTGGTGAGATTTCTGACTCTTTCGCCGATCAATTTCGCGGCCTCCTCGATTTTTAAAGCCCTTAATCCCTGAAGCACTGTTTGAAGGTAAGCAAGAAAAGTGGTAGGAGAGACGATTATCACTTTTTTCTGTCCGGCGGCGTATTCCACGAGATTCACGGTATTCGCCCGTATCGCGCCCACCTTATTTATCAAGAGGTCGTAGTAGACGGCTTCGGATGGTATGAACATGAAAGCGAATTCCAGCGTGCCTTCTTCCGGACGGATATATTTTGAGGTTTCTTCTATTCTTATTTTCAGGTCGTTATAAAACGAACTTTCATAACGCTGTCTTTCGTCCGCCGTGGACGCCTCCAGAATGCGATTGTAGTTTTCTAAACTGAATTTGGAATCAATCGGTATAAGGCCTTGTTTGGTCCTGATTATGGCGTCCACCCTGCTTCCGTCTTGAAATTCATACTGCAATTCAAAAGTGCCCGGCGGCATGACATTTTTCAAAACGGTCTCAAGATAGTATTCTCCCAGAACTCCGCGCTGTTTCGGATTTTTCAAAATATCCTGCAAGTTCCTCAACTGGTCGGTAACGTTCATCACTTGTTTTTGCCCCTCGCTGACTTTGGTCAGTTCTTTGGTTATATCTTGAATGAGTCGCGAGCTCTGGTTTAATTGGTCTCGCATGGCTTTGGTTGAATCGCCCATCTCGCCTCTTAATGCCCGCGTAAGTTCGTTTATCTGATTTTGCAATACCAAAACCGCGCCGTCGTCTTTGCCAGCGCGCTTAAAAATAAAAACCGCAATCGCTCCGAGCGCTGCTCCCGCGAGAATCGCGATAACGCCAATCAAGACCGTTTGACTCATTTGATTTATTATAACCCGTTTTTAAATGAAATTTCCAGAATAATGAACGCCGCGTATACCAAAATAAGCAGAATTCCTTCGCGGCGCGAAATGAAAGTCCGGCTGTAGACGAAAATGTTAAAAAGCAAAAAGGCGACAATAAAAGCGCCGGCCGCGAAAAAGAACTGGCTAAGCCCGTCGATGATTATGGGCCTGATTATGCTTATTAATCCCACGATAAAAGCCGAATTGAAAGCAATTGAACCCAAAGAATTGCCCACGGCCATTGAGCCGTATCCTTTTGAAGCCGCGC
>CAZNNT010000023.1:987-10557 GCA_964574495.1 uncultured Candidatus Saccharibacteria bacterium | reverse complement strand
TCAATTCTTCGGAAGTCGGTTTGCGCCCGAATGAAAAATCAAACCTCGCGCGTTCTGGCGTGATGTCCGAGCCCATTTGTTTAACATCCTTACCCAAAACCTCGCGAAGCGCGGCTTGCAAAAGATGGGTCGCCGTATGCAATCTTGTAACTTTTTGCAATTCTTCCTCACTCCCCGCTTTCAGCTCGCCCGTATCCAGAATAAGCCCGTGCCCGCCGAATTTTTTTTCTTGCCCCGCTTTTGAAATTTCCTGATGACGCGCAAATTCCTTGTCAAAATCCTCTCTTTTGAGCTTCGCCGCTCTTTCTCCCCCGACCTCTTTAATGATCTCGTAAGGCAGGCCGTATGTCTGGTATAAATCAAAGGCAATTTTGGCGTTAATGGCGTTCTGCTTTTCCAGTTCCTTAAGCCCGTGTTCAAGCGTTTTGGAAAATTTTTCTTTTTCTTCGCTCAAGACGGCAATTATCGCATCCGCGTCAAGTTTATAATGCGCATAGTTTTCGATAATTTTTATAACTTCCCCGATATTCGCGCCGTAAAATATTATCCTGCGCATAAGTCGGCGTAAAACATAACCCTGTTCCTTGTTTGAAGGCAAGACACCATCCGAAATCAAAAAGGCGGCCGCTCGGATATGGTCGGCTATTATTCTTTTCACACGAATGTTATCGTACTTTTCCGAGATTTTAATCGCATTTATGGTCGGCTCAAATAAATCCGTCTCAAAAATATTTTTCTTTTTTTGAACCAGCATCACCAAACGTTCAAATCCCCACCCGACATCAACGCCCTTTTGCGGCAGTAAAGTTAAACTCTGGTCTTTGGCGCAAAAATATTCCATAAAAACAAGGGTCGCTACTTCCAAATCGTCAACATACACCTCGTTTGCGGCTCCGCACGGTCCCTCGGCCCCGGCCGGTCCCCAAATGTTATCCTTACGCGGACCTTTGCGGATATGGTCCGAAGGCAAAAATTTGGACCAGGCCTCGTATGACTCCGAGTCAAATGGAATTTTTTCATCACCGGCAAAGACCGTGGCTGAAATCCTCCCGGACTCAATATTAAAAACTTCGGTCAATAATTCGTAAGTCCACTCTATAGTTTCTTTTTTAAAATAATCCCCGAAAGAAAAATGTCCCAGCATTTCAAAAAAAGTAAGATGCGATTCGTCGCCCACTTCATCAATATCCGAGGTACGCATTGATTTTTGTACGGAAACGACGCGCTTTGTGCCAAAATCTTTAATCGGATCGGCTTCGCCCGTAAAATACGGCTTAAATTGCTGCATTCCGGCCGTGGTAAAAAGCACCGAGGGGTCGTCGGGTATAAGCGAAGAAGACGGTCTAACCGTATGTCCTCTTTTTTTGAAAAAATCCAAAAATTTTTCTCTTATTTCTTGGGAAGTCATTTATATATTTATAATAGCAAAAAACAACCCGCGTTGAAACGGGCAAGAAACATACAGAATATCCAACAGAATATCCAACAGAATATCCAAAGTAACATCTTTTGATACAATTGTCAGAAATATGTTACCATATGATTTATATGAAAAATATGAAAAAATTGCCTATTACTGATAAGTTTTTGTGGAAATTATACGATCTGATAGAAAAGGCGGATGATGTGGTTGACTTTATCGGGCCGGAAACGATGTCCGAAACTGTTTACCCCGACACCAGACGTTTGCGGCACGAGTACAAGAAGGAAAACGCCAGACGAAAATTCAGCCAGTTTATGATGTACTTACAAAATCGGGGTTATGTAAAAACCAAAGCTCTGGAAGGAACAACGGGAGTGCTTTTAACGCCCAAAGGCAAGAAAAAGGTTTTACTGACAAAAAGAAAGTTTGGCGAGAAGAAAAAACGCAAAGACGGATCTTGGATTATGGTTATATTTGACATACCTGCAAAATTAGGGACGATAAGACACGTTTTGCGAGATCGTTTAAGGTGGCTTGGATATCAACAACTTCAAAAGAGTGTTTGGGTGTGCCCCTATGACACGCACAGAGAAACCGAGGAAATTATAAGAGAACTTCGCTTGACCTCTTATGTCAAAATATTTTTTATAAAAGAGATAATTTAAAACATGTACAAAAAGAATTTGACGTTAATCGGCATTAAGTTAAACCCAGTAACATATTTCTGACAATTGTTAGAAATATGTTACTAGTATTTGGAATGAATTATTTTATTATTCCGCCGCCGAGCATTTCTCCACCTTTATAAAAAACAGCCGACTGGCCCGGGGTTGCGGCTTTTTGCGGCACATCAAAGACAACCCCTAACTTGGAAATTTCACCTCCAAGTGCGGCAATGCGGCATTTTTGAAGCGGCTGTCTGTATCTTATGCGCACTTCGCATTTTAACGGAAACTTTGGTTGGGAGCATCCGATCCAGCTTATGTCAGTAACTTCAATTTCTTTTTTATAAAGCGCGGGGTCTTGGTCGCCTTCGGCAACTACAAGCGTGTTTGTTGCCGGATTTTTTTCGGCGACATAAAGCGGCTCGGAGGTGCCGCCGATTTTAATTCCGTGCCTTTGCCCCAAAGTGTAAAAATTAAGGCCGTCGTGCTCGCCTATTATTTTTCCGGAGGTAGTCGTAATCGGCCCAGGATTTTTTGGTAAAATTTCGCGTAAAAAATCGCTAAAATCAACCTTCCCCACAAAACAAAGACCCTGCGAATCCTTTTTATCGGCTGTCGACAGTCCGAATTTCCTCGCCACTTCTCTGACTTCGCTTTTTAGATAATCCCCTATCGGAAATAAGGCGTGTTTGAGCTGATTTTGCGTAAGACGCCACAAGAAATAACTTTGGTCTTTATTTGCGTCCTTGGCCCGTGAAATAAACCTTCCGTCTGTTTTTGCGTAATGGCCGGTAGCGATATAGTCCGCGCCAAGCGCCAAAGCTTTTTCCAAAAAAATACCGAATTTTATTTCCGAGTTGCAAAATACATCCGGATTCGGTGTGCGGCCGGCGGCGTACTCACGCACCATGTAATTAAAGACGCGCTCGCGATACTCTTTTTCAAAATCAAAAATATAAAATGGTATTTTCAGTTTTTCGGCAACCGCTCTCGCATCTTCAGCGTCTTTCTCAACACTGCACTGGTCCCACGCCGACCAGCATTTCATATGGCATCCAACCACATCAAAATCGTTTACCCTCCGAAGCCTTGGCGAAGGAGGGCCTTTTTTAAGCAAAGCGGCTGCGACCGAAGAATCAACTCCTCCCGACATCGCTACGAATACTTTTGGCCTTTTCATAACTTTTTATTATGAAGTAAAAATGGCCTTATCGCAAGTATGCGCGCTTATTCGACACGTGCTCTTCAAATGTTATTGCGTATCTGGGCTCGCTGTCTTTGCCGTGCAAATAATACCAATATAAAGTTTTTTCGGGATAAATCGCGGCGCGAATCGCGTCCAGTCCAGGGTTGCCTATGGGAGTTGGCGGAAGACCGCGATATTTATAAGTATTGTAGGGCGAATCCATTGCCAAATCTTTTTCAGTAAGTTCCGCTGAAGATTTCCCTGTTATATAAGTAAGAGCCGCGTCCACTTGCAAACCCATTCCGGCCTCAAGCCGTTTCCACAAAATGCCGGAAATTATTTTTTCGTCTTCAAAATCACTTGCCTCTTTTTCTATAATTGAAGCCATAACTACGACATCTTCAAAATCCCGCCTGCTTTTTTCAATTTCAGGCAACAAAGGCGAAACCTTTGCGTTAAAATTATCTCGCATAATCCCTATTATCTTTTCGGGCGAAGTATTCGGCAGGAAAAAATAAGTGTCCGGAAAAAGATAACCTTCTTCTTTTTCGGCAAAACGCATCCAGTCCTTACGGCTGAAAAATCCGAGTTTTTCAAAAAGTCCGCCCATCTGCCAGACGGTCCAACCCTCCAGAATCGTCACGCGGGTCGGCGAGAGCCCGTAAATACCGCCGGTTATTCGGCGCGCGATTCCGAAAGACGAAAGGGGCTCGTCAAAAAAATAATCGCCGGCTTTGATATTTTTCTGGCCGGAAAAAACAAAAACTAAAAATTTGAAGACAAAAGGGGACCTTATAATATTTTCTTCGTTGAAATTGGCGGCTATCTTACTCAAACCCTCGCCTTGTTTTATGGTTATTAAACGATTTTTGCCGAAGCCGGATGAAACAGAAAAAACAGAATAGGCCGCGAAAGAAATAACAAATAAAACCGCGCCGGTGAGCATTGCCAACTTTTTTATTTTTAAATCAATTTCATTCATTTCGAATTTATTCCTTGCCTTTTATAAACGGCACGAAAGCAAAACCCGGAAATTCACGCTTGCGCAATGTTCCGTCGGCTTGTTTGATAAAAAGCCAAATAGAATTACCTATTGGCACGACCATTTTCCCGCCGATTTTTAATTGTTCCTCCCACATTTTCGGCACTTTGTAATCCACTATGCTTGCGGCGACAATAATACCGTCAAAAGGAGCTCTGTCGGGAAGCCCGACCGAAGCGTCTTGACAAAGCCACTCCACAACGCCCTTCTCCAAAAAATTATATTTCGCGATATTTGTTCTGCCAAATTCGCAAAGTTCCGGCACACGCTCAACGGCGAAAACCTTGCCGCTTTCCCCCACGACATAAGCCAAAAGCGCGGTCTGCCAGCCGGAACCGGCGCCAACATCCATAATTTTGTCTCCCGCCTGCGGATCAAGAAGATTAAGCATAAACGCGACGGTATATGGCTGGGAAATAGTCTGTCCTTCTCCAATGGGCAAGGCCTCGTCGGCGTAGGCGGACGATTTTAATTCCTCGGGCACGAAATCAGCGCGGTCAATCGCGCCGAAGGCCTCCAAAATTTTCCCGGCGCTCAAAACTCCGGTTCGTAAAAGATAATCCGGTAACGGATTGGACATTTTTACATCATAACAAAAAAGGAGCTCATTACGAGCTCCCGCGTGATTTTTTTATAACTATTTCGCTTTTCGATTTCTCCTCGGTTAGCTTCAAATCAACCCAAATAGCATCGCCTCTAGTCAAATCGCCTTTATCCAAAAGCATCATAATCGGGTCTTTGACTCTTAATTCAAATATCCTGCGCAGCGCTCGCGCGCCCAAAGCCCTGTTTATTTCATCCCGCGCTTCGCCAATAAGATATTGTTTTGCTCGCTCGGTAATATCCAGCCGGATGCCTGATTTTTCTCCCAGATCGCGCGCTAATTCATCAGCGATCAAAATGTCTTCAAGAATACGCATATAATGTTCTTCGCCTAAAGGATAAAAAACCGTCATGCTTTCTTTTCCAATACGGCCCCAGAAAGCCGGGTTGAACGAAAAAAATCTTTCCGCCGCATCCACGACTTCGCGCCAAGTATTCTTTTTAAATTCCATAGCGGTTTGCTCCGATGAAAAAGAACGAATGCCTATTCGCTTCTTGCCGGTAAGAGATTCCAAAATTTCCTTGCCATAAATGTTGGAAGTAAAACAAATAATGGACAAGCGGAAATTCGTAACCTCGCCGTTATTTAACTGCAGCAAACCGTCATCCAGAATTTTGAGTAAAATGTCATAAAGATTCGGATGAGCCCGTTCTATTTCGTCAAAGGCCACAAGCGATATATATTGGCCGGGGCGATAGCCGACGCGCGCCAACACTTTTTCGCGTTCTTCTCCTTTCTTAAAGAGCGCGTCCTGAATTTTCGCAGCACCCTTGCCTCGATTTTTGGTTAATTCCTCTTCTAACTTTCGGATTTCAAAATCAAGTTTCCTGATGGCTTCTTTTTGTCCCTCATCCAGCGCGGCAAGAAAATGATGCTTATCTAAATTCCACTGGCTAAAGCGGGGAGTTTCATCATAGCCGATGTAGCCCGGAGGAGCTCCCAACAAAACGGCTGTTCCGGCATGCTGTTCTTTAAGAGCGTTACAGTCAATATGAGTGTAAGCGTCTGGACTGCCGAATAGATATCTGGCAAGCACCTTTATGATTTCTGTTTTACCCACTCCGGTAGGACCAAGAAAAAATCCGCCAATAGTCGGCCTCCGCGGGTCAATAAAACCGAGACGAAATCTAAGAAGAACCTTGGCAATTTCACGTTTGGCCCGATCCTGACCGATAATGTAATGATCAAGAAATTTAGTGACATTTGTAAAAAAATCGCTCGGCGTTCGCCAATCAAGCTCTGTTAAAGAATCTGGCGCGGATTCAACTTCCGACGGCACTAGGCGTTTAGGAATTTGGCGCGGTTTTGCTAAATCCCCTTGAATGAAAGAATGTTCCTTCCTTTCTGCGGTTTCCGGTTCGGGCGGCTCTACGCTTTCTTCTTCCGCGGACGGATTAACCATCTCGCCGTAAATGAGGGCGTAAAGCAAGGCCGTCACACTTTGCAGTCGAACAGCGACCCGTTCTTCGGAAAGAATTATATGGGAGGGTAAAATAAGATTTATTGTTTGCTCACCTTTTTGAATAGAAAGCTGGTTAAGAATTTCCATAATGCCGTCAAGCGTTTCGGAAAGATTATCCTTGTTAACAACACTAACCTGTGATGAAATCTTTTCAAGAATCCGCTTATCATCAACAATCCGGGCAAGCCCCAAATTACCGTTTAACTTGAAAAACAGCTCTTGCAGCAATCCCAGTAATTCCAGGAATCTTTCAGAAGACGCCAGTTCATCTGAAACCGGAATGTCTTCCAAAAAACTCCAGCGCGTAAAAAATAATCCCGACTTGTCTTTTGACAAAGAAGATTCTCCGTTTAATGCCGGCGGCATTTCACGGGTATCAAAGTAATAAACCCGTTTGAAAGGCCTAACCTCAATTAGCAATTTGCCGCCCTCTTCTTTTATTTCCCGTATCTCCGCGAGGACTGCCGCGGGCGGGTCTGTTCCGTCATCTTGAGCTGTCGCCAAAACCGCGTATCCGATATTTTTAATAAGTTTAACAACCGCACTGTTAAACATTGATTTAGTTTTCTCGCTTGTTCTTTGATTCAGAACAACAAATTCGCCTATCGGAAATGTGACATAACTTCCGCGGGAAAAAATAAAAGGCAGGAACTCCGGAATTTCTTTTTTGCCTCCGTTCTTCGCCGGGGGCGTTTTGCCGTCTTTACGCTCATCGGTCATTTTAGCGCGCCTCCTTAAGCGGGGTTTGTTTTCAAAGAAACTGCTTCAAGACCATTATTATACAAAAACGGCCAAAAGAAAATCCCCCGAGGCTAGTCGGAGGATATAAATTTTATCTCTAATCGTAATTATTCTGATATTCCGTAATCGCCGTTTTTATATAAAAGACACGGCGTTCCGCCTTGAGATTGGGGAGAAAAACCCATCTTGGCTCCGTAACCGCCCCAAAACTTCAACCAAGCAGCGCAGATGACCACATACTGTTCTCTGTCAACAACTCTTAAACTGGTTAATTGTCCTTTTTCGTTATATTCCCTAAGGATACATCTTCTTGTAACAGGATTTCCCATTGGTTCATGGACGTGCCCCATGATGAAAAACATCGTGAATTCCGTCCAGTCAATCGGGCGCATGGCCGCGTTAAGCTTGCCGCCCATTGTTCTGGAGCCGCTTATGCCGTGAAAACAGTAAAAATTGAAGCGGTGACTTCGCCAAAGGATGTCGGCAAAAATTGGCTGGTCTGAATAAGGAATTCCGAGCTTCTGACAAATCCAGTATAAAGGATCTATATCCGCTCTTTTTATGGAGCGTTCCTCGTGATTTCCGGGAATAGCCCAGAGAATCTTATGCGCGATGGGCGCCAATAAATCAATGACCGTGCGTACTTGTTCGCGAGGACGCGCGACATCCCAAAAAATTGATCCGCCCGGAGAATCGGGCAAAGCGTTATTTAGAATATCACCGTTAAGAAAGGCAAAAACATTCTCATTTTCCCTGATATATCCGATATAATCCTTAAGTTGCGCGATATCACATTCTTCTGAACCCCATTGCAAGTCCGAAAGCGGAACCAAAATCATTTTTTTCCAATTGGTATCCGGAAACTGAAACCAGAAATAAGGTTTCTTATGATCGGGACATTGGGCGTGTTGCCAAATACGCTTGGGAATGACGGTCGGCGGCAATTCTTCAATACAATGATAAAAAATCTGATTTTCCATCCTCTGCTCAAAAAGACGAATGCCGTCTATGCTGTTGCCGAGATGTTCTTTGATTTCTTTTTCGGAAAAACCAAACTTTTTCAAAAGAAGCGCCTTCGGAATCGGGCCTTCCTTAAAAATCTCCAGCAGTTTTCTGTTGTTTTTACTTGTCATAGCGCTTTCTCCTCCGCCACATCAACAAGACCTGTGGCAATCGGCGAAGAATAAAAGTGGTAATCGCCGTCTTTGTACAAAGCGCAGTTCACTTGGCCCCTACCCGGAAGCGGATAGCCCCACTTCGCCTCTCTAGAACCGTCGTATCTCACAAAAGAAGGCGTGATAAACACATACTGTTTCCTCTCCACCAAATCAAATTTACCGACATCTTGCGAAACCCGCACCTGCTTATTTGAAATGGAGTCTTTGATGTGCGACATAACATAGTAATGATGAAATTCCACTTCTCCCAAAATTCTGGCGATGGCGTTGATTTTTGAACCCTTTTTCTGGGCTTGAGATTTACCGTGAATGCAATAAAACTTAAACAGGTTTCCAGACCAATGGATTCCAACGGATACAGGCGTTCTGAAATAAGGAATATTCCATTCGCTGCAAAGATCTTCAATGGGATCAAAAGCGTCCTTTATCTGATGTAATTTTGCCTCAAAGCATCCTTCTTGAGCCCAAAGCCACTTATGAGCAATGGGCGCGAGTTTTTTTCTAAAATCAGTGTATAAACTTTCCAGAACTCCTTCTTTAATCTCGCCGACTGGAGGCGGTTTGATGGCGTCTCCGTTAAAAAACCAAAAAACATGCGGCTCTCTGGCAATCCAGGAAATTTTTTCGGCAAAAAGATTTTCATCGTGCAGAGGATCTCCAAACCAGATATCGGCGATCGGCACAATGCGCATTTTTTCAAGTTTCCTATTAGATGGATCGCTCAATCTTTCTTTACGCCAGCCGATGTCTTCGGGAAAAATTATATCAACGGCGGCCCCTTCATTTTGAGCCAAAACATAAGTCCAAATTCTTTCTCGCGTAGGGAGTCTCCCTCCCTTAAAAATGCAAAAGTAAGTAGCGGTGTGTCTGCTTGAATCCTTATATATTCCGTGTTTTTCCGGAGGATTTTTCAGAAGGGTTTCAATTTGTTCATCGGTTAAGCCGAATTTCTCGCGCATCTCGCCTATTGTTTTGCCGCGCATGAATCCAAAAAATTCATCCCGAAATTCAGCGGAGTTGATGTCTGGCGCCGAAACTTCAATTTTTTTAGCCGGTTCTTTGCTTTTGCGTATTTTATTTTTAGATTTAGGGTTTTCGGCAACTTTTGCCATTTTCGCTTTCTCCTCGCTTAATTTTCAACGGACAAATAAACCTATTTAAATATAAAATATCCGGCGGGTAAATCAAACAAAAAACAAAACCAGCCGTATTAAAACGGCTGTTGTCAACTCCGAAAAATTTAATTCCTTGCTTGGCCTTCCTTGAAAG
>CAZNNT010000023.1:0-977 GCA_964574495.1 uncultured Candidatus Saccharibacteria bacterium | reverse complement strand
GGATTTTTCGTGCTTTTTTGGTCGGACACCTCATTTCTCCTTTTTTGTTTGTCAACGAACAAATCAAATCTGGCTTAATTATAAAACTCCCCGGCAAAAAAATAAAATAAAATAAAACCAGCCACGCCGAAAGCGCGGCTGTCAAGACCCGATTTTAATTCCTTGCTTGGCCTTCCTTGAAAGAGGCCTGGGTTATTTTTATGAATTCGGCGTTCCTGCGAAATTCTTTAAGATTTTTGGCGCCCAAATAGCTCATTGACGAACGAAGCCCGCCGATTAAGTCGCCGACAACATTTTTGGCAGAGCCGCTGTAAGCCACGCGGCCGGCCTTGCCTTCGGGCAAGCGCGAAAAACCGCCTGCCTCAAGCGCGGTCAAGGGGTCAATTCCGTCTAATTTATTTTTGTCCTCCGCCGCATCGCGCGAGGCCATTCCGCGAAAAAGCTTAAACGACTGCCCGTCTTCCATAATATATTCTCCGGGCGCTTCGTCGGTGCCGGCAAAAAGCGAACCGGCCATCACGGTATCCGCGCCGGCGGCCAAGGCCTTGGAAAAGTCGCCTGAATTTTTTACTCCGCCATCGGCAATGACAGGAATGCCGAATTTTGAAGCGGACCCAACGCAATTTAGCACGGCCGTTAGCTGCGGAACGCCCACTCCCGTAACCACCCTTGTGGTGCAAGCCGCTCCCGGCCCAATACCTACTTTGACCGCGTCGGCTCCGGCTTTAATCAAATCAAGGACGCCTTCCGGAGTGGCCACATTTCCGGCGACAACTTCAATACCTGCGAATTTTTTCTTTAAAATTTTCACCATTTCAAGGGCTCTTATGTTATGGCCGTGAGCAATGTCAACGACTATGGCGTCCGCTCCGGCTTCCAGCAGAGCTTTGGCGCGCTCTAGCGCGTCATCTTTAACGCCGACTGCGGCCGCCACCAAAAGCCGGCCCTTTTTATCTTTTGACGCAAACGGATTCCGA
>CAZNNT010000022.1:0-13007 GCA_964574495.1 uncultured Candidatus Saccharibacteria bacterium | reverse complement strand
CAACGCCGCGGCCTAAAATAAGCTGTAATAATTCTTGGACCGAAAGCGCCTGGTCCCCAAATTTAACCAACCGCTCACGCGGGCGTTCCTCCTTGGGTAAGTCGTGAATCGTGAATGATTTACTCATATTTCCTTTATTTTAAGCTGTTTTTACCCAATACGCCATCCGTCTGGCGTATTGCGGCCTATCCGATTTTGGCCTTTTCGACACGGCTCAAGGTAAATAAATCTTTTATTTTCATATCCCCCTTACTTTCCCACATTTTTGGCCTGATTTCAACCTAAAACCCCCCGCCTCCGGCATATGCCGGAGGCGGGGGCGGGGCGTTTTGCGGCACAAAACCCAAGCAATCTATATTCAATTGTCAAGCGATTGTCAACCGCGCTGGATACGCCCGCTGATAGAGGTCTAATCTTCAAAATCCGAGTTCGTATCTAGTTTATTGGCTCCGCAGGTAGGATTCCGTCGCTACGCTCCTAGAACCCGTCGCTCATTTCATTCGCTCCCAAGAAACCCACGGTTTCTTGCGCTTCGCCTTCGGCTCGCTGTTTTCCTCCACGGGAGGACGCTCCGCTTCCTCCCGACCCCACCTCAAAGGTTCGAATCCACAGATACAAAAAATAAAAACAGATGACATAAAGCCATCTGTTTTTATTTTGGCTCCGCAGGTAGGATTCGAACCTACAACCAACTCCTTACAACGGTCCTAAAATTACTTTCAGGGTTGGACTATATCTTTCCCGCCCTCCATTAAATAATATTTCAAACGAATGGCGGGATCTCGGTATCTAGTCTCTACGGCGCCCCCGTTAATCACGAAGTGATTTTACGGGGTTCCCACGGTATTACCCAATCTAATGCAAAAGATTTAGGGCTTCACCGTTATCCCGAGATTTTTCAACCTAAATTACTTTAGGAAGCTGCGTTACGCCGGCGTGTATTTCTCTGTGACAATTTGCACAAAGCAACACACACTTATCTGCCTCTTTTTTAAGACGTTCCCATGAGCGGGTAAGTCCGCGTGAGGACATATCAAATGATTTCTTGGATTCATCAACATGATGAAGATCCATTGCCCACGGGGTTTTATTATAACTGCAGACCGTGCATTTCCCGCCTTTATATTCTACAAGCAGTGTTTTTAATCTTCGTCGTCTTTTGGTCACTGCCATTTTTAAATACTCTCGGCGGTCGGCGTATGTTCGTTTTTCTTTTGGCATACACATTTAAGTATACCACAAAAAACGAACTATTTTATTCACAGGGAGCTGCTCTACCATTGAGCTACTGCGGAATGAATTTAAAGGGAACTTCTCTATACATTATATGAATAATTAAACGTTTTGCAACAATTGAAACCGCCCAAGAGGGTTGGGCGGTTCGGCCTTAAAAATATTTTAGATTCCAGAAAAAATCATAAGGATGATATTCTTTACAAGATCTCTGACCCTCAAGATGCGCAAAGTACATAAACAGATTAATAAGCCAGATGAGAGGATTTAGCGCCTTAAGAAGAGCGCGTAGAATTTTCACGGCATCCCCCTTATGCTTAACAACGTCCGGTGTTATTATAGGTACGTGATTAAAAAAGTCAAGGGACAGTATGTGGTGACGTCGGAAAAAACAGGCAGAGTTTTTGGAAGATATAACACAAAAAAAGAAGCCGAAAGGCGCCTTCGTCAAATTGAGATTTTTAAACACTTAAAAAAGAACAAAAAACCAAAATCATGAAAACAAAAAATGGACTGTGGAAATTAAGCCCGAGCGGGCTTTATTCTTATACGGAATGCAAGGCCTGTTTTTGGCTTGAAAATCATCATAGAAAACCTCCGATGCTTCCGCTGGCTCTTAACACGGCGATGGACAGCATTTTAAAGACCAGATATGACAAATATCGCGCCGACAAAAAATTTCCGCCGGAATCCAAGGAGCTTGAGAAAATGGGCATAAGGACTTTTGACGATCTGGAACTGCTCAACGAGTGGCGGACCAATTCCAGCGCGCTTAAAGTGGTAAATGAAAATTCGGGTTACGAACTTGTCGGAAAAATTGACGATGTTTTTGTGGAATCGGACGGCCGCTTTATTCCGGCCGATTACAAATCATCCGGCAACGCGCCGGCTGAAGACAAGCAGAAATATTACCGCGACCAACTTGCCGCCTATGGCTATATGTTTTTGAAAAACGGATATAAGCCGTCAGACCGCGCCTTTTTGCTGCACTATTTCGTCAAAGACAAAAACGACCCGTCAACAGAAGTGAAATTCGCGAGTCATGTGGACGAAGTGAAAATTGACGCCAAAAATTTTGAAAAGAAACTCAAAGAAATGGTTGATTTTCTTGAAAAACCTTACCCAGGAGACGATTCGGAGTGCAAAAAATGCGATTATTACGCCGGACGAAACGAGAAAAAAAGAAAAGGGCTTTAAAGGCGGGGTATTGACTATTTTCGCCAAGGGAGTATAATGTATATTGCAAGTGTATCTATTCTTTGAGGCCAACACGAATAAATAAGTGCAAAGCCGAGAAGAGGAGATGAGAGTCGAATTGCATTTTATTTATTTGTGTTAATTTTTATGGCAAAGAAATTGTATGTCGGAGGTTTGTCTTACGACACCACCGACGACTCTTTGAAGAGCTATTTCTCGGGAGCCGGCAATGTTGAATCCGCGACCGTCATAACCGACAGAATGTCGGGGCGATCCAAGGGTTTCGGTTTCGTGGAAATGTCCACGGACGAAGAGGCCCAGAAAGCCGTTGAAATGTTCAATGGCAAGGAATTCGAAGGCCGAACTCTTACGGTGAATGAGGCGCGACCTATGGAGGCGCGCCCTCCGAGAACCGGCGGCGGTTTCAACCGCAATCGCGGCGGACGCTTTTAAGCGTTTTCCGAAAGAGTCGAAAAAAAGAAAAATAGCCCCTCAGGGCTATTTTTCTTTTATAGTAGAATATAAATATGTTAATTAAAGTAAAAGTTTTTGCCGGCGCGAAAAAAGAGGGGATTTCGCGTAAATCAGAAAATCATTTTGAGATTTGCGTAAAAGCAAAAGCCGAACGGGGCGAGGCCAACCGCGCGGTTATCCGCGCTCTTGCCGAACATTTAAAAATCCCCGCATCGCGCGTTCGTATGATAAAAGGAGCCCGCCGCCCCTCCAAAATTTTTGAGATATTGCAATAAGTGTATTTTCTGATAACCTAATTTAGGATTTGGTTATATTTGCGGAGAAGGCGTATGTCTAAAATTTGTCTGGTAACCACGAATCCCGGCAAAGTCGCTTCATTTAAGACCGTTTTTGAGCAGTACGGAATTGAAATTGAACATATCGTATCGGAGTTATTGGAGCCGCAGTTAACGAATCTTAAGGAAATCGCGAGAGAAAAAGTTTTGACGGCGTACGCTTTGATAAAAGAGCCCGTGATTGTGCAGGATTCAGGATTTTATCTTAACGCTTGGCCGAACTTTCCGGGACCGTTTGTTAAATTCGCTTTTATGACGCTTGGGCCGGAGGGGATTATGGTGCTTGTCAAAAAAAGGACGCGCAAATGCGAATTTCGCGAGTGTCTTGCTTATACCGATGACGGTGAGAATGTAAAATTTTTTGAAGACACAATTTTGGGCTCTGTTTCGAATAAGCCAAAAGGCGAGTTGACAAAAGAGGTGTGGTCGGGTTTGTGGCAGATTTTTATTCCGGAGGGTTATACAAAAACTATCGCCGAAATGAATAGTGAGGAGCGCGCGGAGTGGCGCAAAAAAAGAGATAGTAATGCCGCCACGAAATTTGCCAAATGGTTTTCAAAAAACCACGAATAGCCAACCGTCCCGCTTCCCGCGAGGCGGTTTTTTTATTAGAATTAAGTCGTTATGGAACCGCTAGCGGCAAAAATCAGGCCAAAAAGTTTAAGGGAATTCGTGGGGCAGGGGCATTTGGCTGGCAAGGGAAAGCCGATTTATGAGGCCGTTCGCAAACGACACCTTTTTTCATTTATTTTTTGGGGCCCGCCGGGGGTGGGCAAAACAACACTCGCGCGGATTTACGCAAGAAATCTTGACGCCGAACTTCACGAACTTTCGGCGGTTTCGGCCGGAAAAGAAGACATAAAAGAAATTCTTGGAACCAATCAGGGCAAGTTGGGCGAGAAAAGTAAAATTTTATTTTTAGACGAGATTCATCGTTTCAATAAAGCCCAGCAGGATTTTTTATTGCCTTATGTTGAGTCGGGGCGTTTAACTTTAATCGGCGCAACCACTGAAAACCCCAGTTTTGAAGTCATCCCCGCGCTTTTATCCCGTTGCCGTGTTTTTGTAATGAATGAATTAAACAATGCCGAAATGACGCGGATTATACGCAGAACTAAAATGGCTATACCGAAAGACGCGCAAAATTGGCTTATTGCCATGGCCAACGGCGACGCCCGCCAAGCTCTTAATTTGCTTGAGGCAACGGATAATTTATACGGGAAAATAAATTTGGAAAATTTAAAGTCGGCTCTTCAATCAAAACATTTACGATACGATAAAAAAGGCGAGGAGCATTACAATACCATCAGCGCTTTTATAAAAAGCATGAGGGCAAGCCAGCCGGACGCCGCCTTGTATTATTTGGCAAGAATGGTGGAAGCGGGCGAAGACCCGAAATTTATCGCTCGCCGAATGGTTATTTTTGCATCCGAAGATATTGGTTTAGCCCAACCGACAGCGCTTGTTGTCGCTAACGAGGTCTTTCGCGCGGTTGAAACAATAGGGCTTCCCGAATGCGCGATAAATCTGGCGCATGGAGTCGCGTATTTGGCTCAATGTAAAAAAGACCGCAGGGCCTACGACGGATTGATGTCGGCGATGAAAGACGCAAAAGAACACGGCAACCTCTCGATTCCGCTTAAAATCCGAAACGCGTCCACAAAATTGATGAAGAATTTAAACTACGGCAAAGGTTATGAGAAATACACCAGCGAGGATTTGATGCCCGATAAGCTTAAAGGCAGAAAATATTTTGATAAAAATTAATCGCGCGTTTTTTGTTTATCCTGAACGAAGTTGAATGGTTTGTTGACCATATTTTGACAGGGGATTATAATAAGGTTTATACATGGATAAAGAATTAAAATCATATCTGGATAAGCAGTTCAAAATTATTCACAATAAACTAGAAGAACACGATCAGCAGTTCATAAAAATTGATGAACATTTTGAGGCATTGACGGAAGCGGTTAACGCCGGCACAAAAAATTTTGACGGAGTCAAAAGGGAGATTGCTGTTATTAAAAACAATATTAGAGAAAAATTGGGTGTGGATATTTAATGACCATGAACAAATTTTTGGTTAATTTCATACTTTTTGGTTTCATCGCAATCGCTGTTTTCGGATTTTTGGCCATGGGTCATAATGCCGAAATGCGCGGCGGATGTTTAGCTGCCGCGGTCAACCGTTCGGCCTGCCCGGCGGGGATGTATGAGATGATATCTTTTTATTTGAACGCCTTTAAGAGTTTTTCTTTGGCCGTTTTTTCCGCGGTTCTTAATTTTGCCGTACTTGCCGTTTTGTTTACGGTTGCTATTTATCTGACAGCTTCGGCCGCGGATATTTACGTTAACAAAGATTTTTCTTTTTCGGTTTTGAGCCGTTGGTTCGCGGCCGCGGTTCGTTTTCCTGAAAAATATTTACGCTGGCTTTCGCTACACGAAAACAGCCCGTCTTTTAACTGAAACCGCGATTTTAAATTTGCCGGTCGGGCATATTTGTATCGCGGCGCAAAACCTCTATAAGGGGTTTTTATTTTTTATTGCTTAAAATATGCGAAAAATTATTTTAACTTTAACTGTAGCAATTTTGGTTGTCGGGGGATTATGGGGATTGAAATATATTCAGCCGCAAAAAAGTGCCTCGCTTTCGGCCTCGGCCGGATTTCTGAAACTTGATGAAGAATTATATGATTTCGGCTCAATCTCAATGGCAAAAGGCAAGGTAAATCACAAATTCAAGATTACCAACTCGGGAACCGATCCGCTTAAGATGGAAAAAATCTACACTTCCTGCATGTGTACCGAAGCCACTTTAATTCAAGGCGGAAAGAAATACGGGCCTTACGGCATGCCCGGGCACGGGTTTGTGCCGAGAGCTGGTCAAACATTGGCACCAAACGAGGAAGCCGAAATTCTGGTTGAATTTGATCCGGCGGCGCACGGCCCGACCGGTATCGGTTACATTGAAAGGGAAGTCATAATTGAGGATGATTCGGGTCCGGTTGCCGAATTTATGATTAAAGCAACGGTAACCCCGTAAGGACTATGAATTCCAGATTCGTTTTTTTGGTTGTTTTCGCGGTTTTACTTGCGGCCGTGGTCATTTTTTTCAGATTTGGGGGCGCGGGAACGGAAATTTTGTGGAATTGGTCCGATGGCGGCCGCTGGATTCTGCCTTTGGTCGGCATCGCGGCTTTGATTGATTCAATCAATCCCTGCGCTTTCTCAATTCTTTTACTGACCGTCGCTTTTCTTTTTGGTCTGGGGCAAATGCGATCGGGGATTTTACGCATAGGCGGTTTCTACATTCTGGGTGTGTTCGTAATTTATGTTTTAATCGGCCTTGGGATTTTACAAGCCCTGCATTTATTCAACACCCCGCATTTTATGGCTAAAGTCGGAGCGTCGCTTCTCATTGCCTTTGGCGCGATTAACGTCATCAATGAATTTTTCCCGACATTTCCCATAAAACTTCGAGTTCCGCACGCGGCTCATCACAAAATGGCGCAACTTATGGAGAAGGCCTCTATGCCGACGGCGTTTTTCTTGGGGGTCTTGGTCGGGCTTTGCGAGTTTCCCTGCACCGGCGGTCCGTATCTCATGGTTTTGGGGCTTTTGCACGACAGCGCGACTTATTTGAGGGGTTTTGGGTATCTTCTGATGTACAATCTGATATTTGTTTTGCCGCTCGCGATAATTCTTTTGATCGCAAGCGAGGAGAAATTGCTTAAAAAAGTTCGGGCTTGGCAGGCCGAAGAACGAAAAAATATGCGGCTTTGGGGCGGAATAGCCATGGTCGTTTTGGGCGCTTTAATATTTCTTCTTTAATTATGGATATAATCATTGCTTTGATTTTGCTTGTGGCAATAACTTTGGGCGTCAAGGTCGCGAATAAATTTTTACCTTTTTCTATTTGCGCTCTTTGCGCCGGCGTTTCGGGGGCGTGGATTTTGATGACGCTCGCGGTTTTGGCCGACTTTGCGCCGGTAGATTTATATTTGCCGGTAATAACGCTTCTGATGGGCGGGACGGTTGCGGGCATTGCGTATCAGGCGGAAAAAAAATTCAACTGGCGAGGCGAAAAATCTTTCTGGTTCAGGTTTGCCGTTATCGTCGCCGGGTTTTATTTGGCGCACATCGCCATAGGCGCTTTGAGCTGGTCGACATTTGTCATTGAAATTGTTTTTCTCACGATGCTTGTTTACGTCTTTTTTGTCAGAAAAAATAGCGGAAGCGAGAATCTCAAAAAACATTCGGCCAAAGCCGAAAAATTGGAAGACGAGTTAAAAAATTGCTGTTAGTATGAAAAAAATTATTTGGATTATTTTATTAGCCGTAATTTTAGCAGCAGTATTTGTATTTATTTTTTGGCCGAAAGAATCGGTTGAGGGAAAATATGACGATTTCGCGCAATGCCTTACGGATAGAGGCGTCGTTATGTACGGCGCCTACTGGTGTCCGCATTGCCAAAACGAGAAAAAGGCCTTCGCCGGTTCATTTCGCCTCGTGAATTATGTGGAGTGTACCGAAGAAACGGACAAATGCTTAGCTGAAAAAATTAACGGCTATCCGACATGGATTCTTTCCGACGGCCGCAGATTTGAAGGTGAGACGGGTCTTGAAAAATTATCGGAGGCAAGCGGATGCTTATTAGAAAATAAAAAATAAAAATAATTTATGGACACAAAAAACAGTTTTAATTTGCCGGTTGCCATTGTGATTTCAGCGCTTATTCTTGGAGGCGCTTGGATTTATACTCAAAAACCGGCTGTTGAAAAAAATAAAAATCTTGCCGCGGTTGCGCCGGGGTTCTCGGAAGGAACGGTCTTGCCGGTTAAATGGGGCGATTTAGGCGTAAAAATGATAAGCGCGGGCGTGATTGACGCCGAAAAATTTGAATCGCTTTACACTGGCCGCGGCGGACTAGACGATAAAACGCGCGAACTTCTTTACGGCGAAAATAACGGCTATCTTAAAATTACTCCTGAAAACTCGGGCGTTATCCTAAATCTTTTATGGGCTTTGGGTCTTGGCAACAGAAACGATATTTTAATTTATGGCCCGATGACGACCTACGACGGGAAAAGTCCCGCCTCTGCCGAAGAAGCGTTGGTTAAGGCCTCCCGATTCGCTTCAACCGGAGGGTGGACGCTGGCAAAAGGACACGCAATGGAGCATTATGCCAGGCACCCATTCGTGATTTTGAACGAGGAACAGCAGGAATTAGTTGAACGCGTCAGCAAAAATGTTTATCGGCCTTGCTGCAGTAATTCAACCTATTTCCCCGATTGCAATCACGGCATGGCCATGCTCGGGCTTTTGGAATTGATGGCCTCACAAGGAGTGGGTGAAAAAGAAATGTACGATTTTGCCGCAAAGGTTAACGCAATGTGGTTTCCGGAATTAAATCAGAGCGCCGGTTCTCCTTGCGCCGTAGATTCCCAGCCGCAAGCCAGCGGTTGCGCTATATGATATAATATAAGTATGTATAAAAATAAATTTTTGTCCGGCTGGAAAGGCGCGTAACCTAATTCGACTGTGCGGTATGCCCGGCTTATTTGGAGTCTTATACTTTGACTGTATGGATAGTCATTTATTTTTTCTTTAAAGAGTAAGGTATGAACCATCATAATTATTGTCATCAGGAACATAAAAATGATTCTGATTCTGCCGAAAAAGGCGGGAGTTTTTACACCTGCCCCATGCATCCGGAGATTTTGGAAGAATCGCCGGGAATTTGCCATGAATGCGGAATGAATTTAATTACCACGAGTCATAAAAAGCATACTGACCATAAAGAGCATGATAAGCACGCCGGGCATTCAACCGAGGTGTTTTTGAAAAAATTTTGGGTAAGTTTGATTCTCTCTATTCCGGTTGTGATTTATTCGGATATACTTTTTCAGCTTTTTGAGTGGCGGGCGCCAGTATTTTACGGCTCTTCTTATATTCCGGCTGTTTTGGGCTCAATCATATTTTTTTACGGCGGGTGGATTTTTTTGGCGAGCGCCGCGAGGGAATTAAAAGCGCGTCTGCCGGGAATGATGACCTTAATAGCTGTCGCCATAGGCGCTGCTTACATTTATAGTATTTATGTCGTTTTGGTCGGACGTCCCGAAGAAGGCCTTTTCTGGGAGCTTTCCTCGCTGATTACGGTTATGCTTTTGGGCCATTGGATAGAAATGAGAGCGGTTTCGGGCGCGCAAGGGGCGCTTAAAGAACTTTCAAAACTTATACCCGACGAAGCCGAGGTGATTAAAAACGGCGAGCCCAAAAAAGTCCGTCTAGAAGAAATAAAAGAAGGAGATATTGTTTTTGTGCGTCCGGGCGGAAGAATTCCCACGGACGGAGTTGTTATTGAAGGAGAATCGGAAGCCAACGAATCAATGATTACCGGAGAATCGGCCCCGGTAAAAAAATCCGCATCGTCAGAAGTCATCGCCGGCACCATAAATGGCGACGGCGCTTTGAAAATTAAAGTAACTAAGGTTGGAGAACATACTTTTTTGGCCGGAATCATGCGTTTGGTGCGCGAAGCCCAGGCGTCAAAATCCCGACTGCAAATTCTTTCCGACCGCGCGGCTTATTTCCTGACCATTATCGCGATTGCTTTCGGTGCCTCGGCCTTTATTTTCTGGCTTGTTGCTAAAGCCGGTTTTGGTTTTGCCGTTGAGCGGCTGGTTGCGGTTTTGGTCATTGCTTGTCCGCACGCTTTGGGTTTGGCGGTTCCTCTTGTGGCTTCAATATCAACGACTATGGCCGCGCGCCGGGGATTTTTGATTAAACAGCGTCTCGCGCTTGAGCTAGCCCGAAAAATTGATGTGGTGCTTTTTGATAAAACAGGCACTTTGACGAAAGGAGAATACGGACTGACTGACATTTGGAATGTCGGCGCGGAAAATGAAAATGAACTTTTGCGTTTGGCGGCTTCGGTTGATGCTCATTCGGAGCATTTTATATCCAAAGCCATTGTAAGGGCGGCGGCGGAAAAACACCTACCGCTCTTTGAGATAAAAAATTTCAAGCGTATTGCCGGCAAGGGGGTTAGCGGCCAAATAGACGGCAAAGAAATTTTAGTCGGCGGACAAGCGATTTTGGAAGGAGTAAAATCGCCTTTAACTGATAAGTTGCGAGGCGAAATAGAGATAGAAAACAAAAAAGGCAAAACTATAATTTACGCGCTTGACCGCGGTTCTATTTTGGGCGCTCTGGCTTTATCCGATTTAATTCGTGGGGAATCAAGAGAAGCGTTGCGCGCGCTTAAGGAAGAAGGCGTTAGGGTCGCTATGGTTACCGGTGATTCGGATAATGTCGCAAAGTGGGTGGCAAACGAATTGGGAATAGATGAATATTTCGCGAGGGTCTTGCCGGGCGAAAAATCCGAAAAAGTAAAAATTTTGCAGGAAAAAGGGATGAAGGTTGCGATGGTGGGGGACGGAATTAACGATGCGCCGGCCTTAACGCAAGCAGATTTGGGCATAGCCATAGGCGCGGGAACGAATGTGGCCATTGAATCCGCGGGCATAATTCTTGTCCGAAACGACCCAAGGGACATCGTAAAGATAATTAAACTCTCGCGCCTTACATATAATAAGATGGTTCAAAATCTTTTTTGGGCGGCGGGCTATAATGTTGCGGCAATTCCGCTGGCTGCGGGAGTTTTGGCGTTTAAGGGCGTATTTTTACAGCCGGCGGCGGCCGCAATCCTAATGTCGCTATCCACGGTGATAGTCGCGATAAACGCTATTTTAATGCGCCGAAAAAAGATTTAGAATATAGTTATGAATATAAAATTAGTCCAGTGGGTTTTAAGGGTTGCGGTCGCGGGAGAATTTTTGGGGCACGGCACTTTCGCGCTTCAAGGCAGGCAGGCGTGGGTGGAGTGGTTTTCAATTTTCGGCATATCCGATGTTCAGACCGCCGCGACCTTGCTGTGGCTCATAGGATTAGTTGATGTGATTTTAGCCGTCTTAGTTCTGATTAAACCGGTAAGGATTGCGCTTCTTTGGATGGCTTTTTGGGGGTTCTGGACCGCCTTAATGCGTCCTATCGCCGGCGACTCTATTTTTGAATTCGTGGAACGTTGGGCTAATTGGGGCTCTCCCTTGGCATTGCTTCTTCTGGTCGGCTGGCCCAGGACAATTAAGGAGTGGTTCAGGTAAATTAAAAATTAATAAAAATAAAAATATGAGAATATTAAAATCAATTTTAACAGCCGTGTTGACAGTGCCGTTTTTTGCGTCAGCCAACGGCGCGGATGTTTCCGGCTGGAATATGATGCCGTGGGGCATGATGGGTTACGGGTGGGGAGGATTTTTTATGTTCGCCTACTCAACCATTTTTCTGATTATCGGCGTCTTGATAATAGTTTGGCTTTGGCAGCATATTGATAAAAAATAATCCGATTTAATGTTTGGCCTTAAAAATAAAATCGCGTTAGTTACGGGCGCCAGGCGCGGTATGGGCCGGACGCATGCTTTGGCTTTGGCTGAACAGGGCGCGAAAGTTATCGTAACCGATATTGATGCCGGAGAATGTTTGCCGGTGGTTGAAGAGATTAAAGCAAAGGGGGGAGAGGCGGTTTGTTTGAGGATGGACGTATCAAATGCCGATGAGGTTAATAAAGTTTTTGATGAAACGGTTAAACTTTACGGCCGATTGGATATTTTGGTAAATAATGCCGGCGTATTTTTGCCCAAGTCCGCGCTTGAAATGACCGAGAAAGAATGGGATAGGACACTGGCAATAAATTTGAAAGGAGAATTTCTTTGCGCTCAGCGCGCGGCCAAAGAAATGGCTAAAAATAAATGGGGTCGAATAATCAATATTGCTTCAATTGCTTCTGGCGGGGTCGGGATAGGTTTTTCATACGGCGCCCATTATACGGCTTCTAAAGGCGGGATAATCGGTATGACCGAAACGATGGCAATAGAACTGGCGCCTCTCGGCATAAATGTCAATGCTATTGCTCCTGGTGTTATTGATACGTCAATGGTTGATGCCGCAAACACCTCCAAAGAAGAAATGGACGCGATACTTTCAAGGGTGCCGTTAAAAAGAATGGGCAGGCCCGAAGAAGTGTCGGCGGCAGTGGTATTTTTGGCTTCCGATGAGGCCGGTTATATAACTGGCTCAACTTTATATGTCGACGGCGGATGGTTAGCGGCTTAATTAAAAATATTTTTAAATATGAACGGCGGCCGAAAATTTGCGTTATTTATCCTGCGGGTTTCAATGGGCTGGGTGATGTTTTACGCAGGAATTACCAAGATTTTAAATCCGGCTTGGTCGGCGGCGGGGTATTTGGGTTCGGCAAAAACTTTTCCGGCGTTTTATCAATGGTTTTTACAGCCAAGCATTTTACCCGCGACCAATTTTGTAAACGAATGGGGACTTGCTTTACTCGGCGTTTCGCTTATTCTGGGAATCGGCGTGAGGGCGGGATCTGTTTTGGGCGCGATTTTAATGCTTCTTTACTATTTTCCGGTTTTGCAGTTTCCGTATATCGGGCAGAATTCATATATTGTTGACGATCACATAATTTACGCTTTGGTTCTGGTTTATTTCGCGACAGTCCGCGCCGGACGCTACTGGGGTTTGGAAAACTGGTGCGCGAGTCTCCCGATTTGCCGCAGGTTTACGCGTCTGCATAATTGGTGGGGCTGAATGGCTTGGCAATGGAATTCAAGATTTTAAAAAAATCAAAAAGGAGCCGGGCGCGGCTGGGGATTTTGCATACCGAGCGCGGCGAAGGTGAGACACCGG
>CAZNNT010000021.1:10557-15078 GCA_964574495.1 uncultured Candidatus Saccharibacteria bacterium | reverse complement strand
CGCCGTTAGTATTTGCGCCGATATAGCCGTCTTTGTTAAAAATAAAACAGACATCCGCCACGCGAACTTTCCTGAAAAGATGGTCATAAACCTTTCCGGCGACGGTCGCGCGGTATAAATCGTCGCGCAATCGGTCTTTCTCGGAAAGATGGGCCAATTCGAGATCGTCGCCGTCAAAATTGGGTTTTAAAATATGAATATGCGTACCCTTTTTTTCAGCGGCGTCTTTTAAACGATTAACGAATTCGTCCAGCTCATGCCTAAAACGCTGGCTGGTGCAAAAAACAACTGAACGCATATGAAAGAATTATATCACCAAAACTTTATCCACAGCAATAAAAAAGCGAAAAAATGTCTTTTTTATTTGACTTTTTTATTAAAATATCTTAAAATACCGGAAGTTGTTCACAATAACTCAAAAGGAGGGATTCGGAAATGAACAACGAGCATTGCCCTGTTTGCCAAGAACCGGAACTTCGCGAAACCCATGACAATGGCGCGAGCCGAAAATGCGAACACTGCAATTGGTTTCCCGGGCTGTACGAAAACGAGGAATCGTTTTCCGAATGGATTGACCACGGAGTCGGCGACTGACTTTGAAAGGAGGGCTGAAAATTGAAAAAGGGTTGCGGGCCCAGGGAACTAGCTTTAAACCTTTTGCATCGCTCGCCTTGCAATATTCAGGTCGCGGCGGTTTTAAGCGACAGAAATGGAATTTTTGCCTGGTATTGGAATAACGTCGGAGACGGCTTCGGAATGTGCGCCGAACGTAAAGCAATCAAACAGGCCAACCGAAAAAGATTAAAAGGCGCGATTCTGACGATTGCCGGAAGACGAAAAAGAAACGGCAGATTCGTTTTTTGCCAGCCGTGCCTCCATTGTTTTAACACCGCAAAAAGGGCCGGGATAAAAATAGTTGAGCACACCACGAAAGATGGCAACTGGATAAATTTCCCGCTTCAGCTTGTCAAAATGGCTTGTATTGAACTAGACGGCGATATAACAAGAAGAAACAAAAAGAAAAATTAATCCCACTTGGCGGTTTAACGCCAAGTGGGGTATTTTTTTTAAATTAGGCCTAGTGTTTTGAAAATAGGATACATCGCCGGCTCAAGACCGGGGTCGGCTTTCCATTCTTCGCTTTCATTACTTGCTCTGACAAGAGCTGGAAAATCATCAAAAGACAAATTGTTTTGGACCATAAAGTTTTCGAGCTTTCTGGCCATTTCAGAAATTGCGGTTGAATCGGCCCATAGATACTTTTTAACTTCGTCTTCCGAAGACCTTACTTCTCCGGACCAATCCTCAATTTCAAAAACAGTCCAAAAATGATGCGAGCCGCCCTCGCGCTTGCAGGGATTAGGCAGATCGCGGGTAAAAACAATTTTCATTTTGCCAGCTTTAAGTCCGACTTCTTCGGACAGCTCTCTTCTGGCGGCATCCTCCGGTGTGTTGCCATCCTGATGCCCAGCCGGTAAAGCAAAGCCCGGATTATATTTTTTCCGTTCAATCATTAAAATCCGGCCGTTGCCGTCTTTAACTATAGTTGCCGCCGAAGTATTGTCGCAGATTTTTGCCATTTTTATTTCCTCTTTTTTGAAGAACCTTTTTTAATTTTTGCCGATTTTCTGGATTTTGGCAAATCATGAGCTTGGTCTTTTTCGCCTAAAAATTTCAGAAGCTGGTCCGGCCCCCTGAAAACCATATTTGAATAATAGGTCAAAAAAGGGCTCATTGTTTCGCCTTTTGGATATACCAGCCAGGCCTCTTTATTGGTCTCATGGGCTTCGCGAAGCTCGTTTATAACGCCGGGCGAAAGCACGGGTTTCGGGAAATAAGCGATGACCCTGTCCACCTGCTTAATCAGCCAATACATATCGCGATTGACTATCTGATTTAAAACCTCCTCGGTTCTCATAGACGGCTTCCATTGCTCCACCATTTCAACTTCGCGCGGGTCAAAAATTACAAAATATTTTTCAAGTTTTTTTATAAAATTATCCACAATCTTCTGTCCCGCGGGATTCATAAAGTGGGTCAGAGGCATAGCGATATAAATCTTTTCCAAATGCGGCTCAAAAATCATGCGATATAAAAGTTTTTCGTTTGACTGGGAAGGAATCACGTAAAAGGGCTTTCTTTTCATTTCAGCCCAGGAGGCGGTCATCTCAACATCCACATTTCGCCATAAAAGTATTTCATTATAAGTCAGTTTTTCTTTCTTCCATTGCTTGCGCCGCCGCAATTCGCGGTCAATGCCGATGACGTCGTCAACAAAAGCCAAAAACATATCGGGATTAAGCTGACTCACGTAATAATTGTCCCACGCTCTGACAAAAACATTTTTCCAGTAAAAGAAGGCATGGATATTTATGAAAACCACGTCGTTTTTTTTGAGTTCTTTCGGGAGCTCGCCAGCTATTCGCTCAAAAACGGCGGAACGAACCGCGCCTATGACCGACGGCGGGGCGTTTAAAACATTTTCCGGCGTAAAATTAACGCCAATATGATTAGAGTGTTCCAGCATCATCTGGCCCACATGGTAAATTTTTACTTTTTTGCCGCTCGCCTTAGCCCTTTCTTCAAATTTTTGCAGATATTCTTTCCTGCGGGAGCCGGAAATGGCGGTGGTGATAATTAGTTTGGACATACATCAATTATAACAAAAATAGGGCTTATTACAGCCCCTCAATGTCTTTTGAAAATTCTTCGTAAAGGTCGACATCGCCAAATTTCGTGATTTGCTTGTCTTCGTAAGGAACGCCCAAGCGCCTGTAAAATTCATCCGCGACATTTTTGAAAGTGCCACAAACAATTGCTAAAAGCCAATATCTGATTTTTCCGAATTGAAGTTTGATGATTTTGAGCGCAAGACGGGTGCAGGTATAATTTAAAAGGCCCGCGAATGCTCCGTCGTAGTTATAATCCTTGGCCTCGGCAACAATTTTTTCAGCCAGCTTATCAATAAGCGGATCAAATTTTTTCCTATCTTTTGGCACGATGTACGGCATTTTGTTTTTCCTTAAATAAAAAACTCCTAACACATCTTAACAAAAACCCCTTGGCGCGCAAGGGGCTTAAACTTTCTCCAAAATTACAAACGAATAGGGATATTTATTTTTTTCGTCTGGTTCGTGGCGCTCGCGAAAAACTTCACGCCACTCGTTTCGGTCAAATTTCGGAAAATAAATATCGCCCTCAATGCCGGCATCAACCTCCGTCAGATAAATTTTTGCCGCATTTGGTAAAAACTGACGGTAAATTTCTCCTCCGCCGATAACCATCGCCTCTTCGACATCCCCAACCTCTTTCAGCGCATCCTCCTTGGAATGGACGATAACACACCCCTCGGCCGTAAAATTTTCATCAGAAGTAAGAATAATATTTTTTCTTCCCGAAAGCGGACGACCGATTGATGCGTAAGTTTTTCGGCCCATAATAATGGGCTTGCCCATCGTAAGTTCTTTAAACCTTTTGAGATCCGCCGGCAAATGCCACGGCAAAGCGCCGGTTTTCCCGATTATGCCGTTTTTGGCAACAGCCGCGATGAGCGAAATCATAAGACCCCCTAAACCGCCATCTCGGCTTTAATCGTCGGATGACACTGATAATCAATAAGCTTGATGTCGTCCATCGTGAATTTATCAATATCTTTTATTTCAGGATTCAACCAAAGTTTCGGCAACGGGTAAGGTTCTCGAGAAAGTTGTTCGCGCACCTGATCAAAATGATTATGGTAAATATGAGCGTCGTTCAGCGTCAGTATGACTTCGTCCGGCTCTAAATCCGTCGCTTGAGCAACCATATTCAAAAGCAAGGCGTATGAAGCGATGTTAAACGGCACGCCCAAAAACATATCGCATGAGCGTTGGGTCATGGCCAAAGATAATTTGCCTTTGGCCACAAAAAATTGAAAAAGCATATGGCAGGGAGGCAGAGCCATTTGTTCAATCTCGCCCGGATTCCAGGCGGAAATAATGAGCCGTCGGTCATAGGGATCTTTTTTAATCCGTTCTATGATATTTTTTAACTGGTCAATTTCCCTGCCGTCCGGAGTTCTCCACGACCGCCATTGCACGCCGTATACTCTGCCTAAATCCCCCGCAAACTTGGCTTTTGGCTTCCAAAAAGACGCCTCGGCGTTTGCCGTCCATATTGTCGTTTTTTCGGGAATTCTCGTCCCGTGAAGAATCTCGGCAAGCCGCCTCTCATCGCTTGAGCCCTCAATAAACCATAAAAGCTCGCTTGCCACACTTTTGAACGCGAGTTTCTTTGTGGTCATCGCCGGAAAGCCGTCTGACATTTTGAATCTTAACGGCAAAGCAAAAACCGCCCGTGTGTCTATACCTGTGCGATTCGGCTTGTCCACGCCGTTTTCCATCACATATTTAAGAGCATTCAGATACGCTTTCATGTTATTCTCATTTTAAGGTGTTTCGCCTTTATTTCATAAAAAAATTCCCCAATTGCTTGGGGATAAGTGTTAAGAAATGTTTATTTGGTTTTTGACAAGAGGGGCCC
>CAZNNT010000021.1:1489-10519 GCA_964574495.1 uncultured Candidatus Saccharibacteria bacterium | reverse complement strand
TTTTTCTTCGGCCTGCTCCAAAAAGGAGATGCGAACTCTGTGATGAAAATCCATTCCCAACTTTTCAAAGCGGGTCAGCATCTCGCCCCGCTTTTTTGCCCTGTCTTGCAAAATTTCCGGGTCGCAATCAGCTAGAATTACCAAATCCGGCTCAATCCCGCCCCGGGCTTCGCCACTTTTACGCTTTATCTCGGTGATATCATAGCCACGGCCTGCGCCTTGATAAGCGATTGTTGAATATTCGTTCCTGTCGCAAATGACTATGGCACCCCTTTCAAGAGCCGGTCTTATTACTTTTTCGTAGTGAATTCTTCTGTCTTCGCAAAAAAGGTCGATTTCTTCTTCGGGAGTTATGTTGCCATGCAAAAGTTTTTGCCTGATTTCAACGCCTTCAGGCGTCCCGCCGGGTTCTTTGGTCCAGAAGACATCAAGTCCGCGCGCTTTCAAATCCTCGTAAAACCGTTTGGACTGAGTGGTTTTTCCGCAAAAATCCCCGCCTTCAAAAACGATAAAAATTCCGCGCATATTACGCTCCCATTATAGCAAAGAAACTCAAGAAAAGTTTAGCATGTTTTGAGCTATATTATAAAAACCGCTTGATAAAATTTTAGCAGGGGTTATAATGCGAATGGGTATCGTTCACGTTTCAAAATGGAGGGGAAGATGGGTCGAAAATCAAGATTCTCGTCCGCGGCGGCTGCTCTAACAATTTTGATTTTTTCGGGCTGCGCCGCTCGCTATCCCACGGAAAAAGAGTGGGGGAAAACGCCCATTTTCCAAAAGGATAACATTGAATTCAAAATGCAGGGGCAATTTAAATCCGTGGGGGATTTTGTCAGAGCCGCGCGGGAATTAAAAGACGGGATGACCATTGCGGAAATAAAACAGCTCGGATTTGATACCGAAGGCAAGAATGGCTGCGAAAAAATCGGATGGGTGGATGCCTCGAACATCGTTCTGGCAAACACACAACTTAATCTCCGTCCAAACTCAAACATTAATGATGTTTTGAAAGAAAAAAGCCAGTACGAGGGCATTGGCTGTGAAATTGTTGACGCCAAGACCAGAACCGATCGTCTGCTCACTTATTTCAACAACTCCGACACCTACAAAATCGGCCGGAAAATAAAAATGGTGCTTATATTCAAAAACAGGGTTCTGGTCGGCATCAACATAAATGACCAGCCAATTCGGGAACACGAAAGAAAACGGGCTTTTGCGAAAGTTTTCGGCGATATTTTTGACATCTTCCCCCTTAATCCGGCAAAAATCGTGCCTTAAAATCGGTCAGTACGGTGTTAGCTTCGCTAACACCGATTTTTTTATTTCTTTTCTTCAAACCCCCACACCTACTTTTCAATACTTCGTTTGCGCTTCGCGCTTTGAAAAGTAGGCGTGGGGGCAAATTTCAGACAAATTGAATTTATGCAATGGCGTTTGCCGGTGGTTTCTTTCGGCCCATCGTCAAAAACATGGCCTAAATGCGACTTGCATCTGGCGCATACGACTTCGACTCGCTCCATCCCTCCGGAATCGTCTTTTTTAAACTCCACCGCGCCGGGAAGCGCTTGGTCAAAACTCGGCCAGCCACCGCCAATGCGGGACAAGCCGGTGTCGGAATCAAACTTGGCATCGGACGAAAAAAGCGGATTTCCGCACGCCGCGCACTTGAAAGTTCCCTCTCTTTTTTCATGTAAAAGTTTTCCGGAAAACGGCGCTTCCGTCCCCTTTTCGCGCATTACCCGGTATTGTTCGGGCGTTAATTTTTCCTTCATTTCTTTTTCGTCCATATTATTTTTTAAATAAATCAATAAACTTTTCAACTGTTATTTCCAAATCAGCAATAATTCCTTTTAAAATTTTTCTTTTGAGGTCTTTACGAGAATGCACAGGCACGGTTATTCTCAAGCCGTCTGCGTTTTTAAATTGAATATGACTGCCAACTTGATGGTGCTTAAAAAATCCAAGTTTATTGAGAACTCGGATAAGATCTTTTGCTTTTATAACCGGCAACTTCGGCATTTTTAACGTCGGCCGAGAGCCAACTCTCTTTCCGAAAAAGATTGGATGATCTCAAAAGCTTCACCTTCTTGGGGAATCGTTTCGTTATCCTTGGCTAGACCCTGAATATGGCATTTTATGGCCTCTTTTAAGTTGGTCTTTACTTCTTGCAGGGTTTCGCCATAAGTATGTACGCCTCTTAAAATCGGCACAAAACCGTGATACCCTTTTGGTTTTTCCGGCTCCACGATAACTCTAAAAGTATATGATTTCATAAACCCACCATACCATTATCGGAGCAATTCGGCAAATTTTTCTTTTACTTTTTCTAATTTCGGATTTATCACTGTCTGGCAATATGACGCTGATTTGTTTTTAGCGTAGTAATCTTTGTGGTAATCTTCGGCCGGATAAAATTTATCTAAAGGTTTTATTTCGGTTACAACCGGCGCGCCCTCCGCGGATGACTCGTTAATTTTTTTAATGAATTCTTCGGCTTCTGTTTTTTGAGCATTGATCGTATAAAAAATCGCCGAACGATACTGCGTGCCGACATCCGCCCCCTGCCGGTTTAGCGTCGTTGGGTTGTGAGCCGAGAAAAAAACGATTAAAAGTTTTTCAAACGATATTTGCGCCGAGTCATATTCTATTTTTATTACTTCTGCGTAGCCCGTTTTACCCGAACATACCTCCTCATAAGTCGGATTGGGCCTAAAACCGCCGGCATATCCGGGCTGGACCGATATAACGCCTTTTAACATTTTGAAAATCGCTTCGGTGCACCAAAAGCACCCCCCGCCGAAAACAATTGCCTCTTTTTTGCCTTCCGTCATGTTTTAAGTTATACCAATTTTACCAAAAAAACTATTGTGGCAATAATAACAATTTGTAAACTTATTCCTGTAATGGGCATATTTCTTAACTTTTTGTAAGGAGAATGAATCCACTCGTGGAAGCGCTGTAAATAAATAATGGGGCCTTTGCGTATGCGAACGTAGACAAACTGAAGCGCGTCCGGCGTAATTCCGCCCAAGACGCCGGCTAAAACAGCCGCAAACGCATTCGGCGAATAAAATAAAACAAGCGACAAGATTATACCGAGCGCCGCGTCGCTTCCTATTCTTAAAATGTCGCCAAAAAAGTCGCGGTCAAATAAAAAACGAGAGCCGATATGGGGGTCTATGGAGCCGGATTTAATCTCATATTCCCAATGCGGGATAGCGTCCAGAATAAAATGGGCTATAAAACCGGCAAAAAAACCGGAAACGGGCCTTGATGGATTTAAGCTGGCAATCGCCGCTCCAACTATAGCGTGAGTAGCAAGAATCATATTTAAATCGCTTCAAATACGCTGATAATCCCTTTAGAATAAAGATAATTAAATAAAAAATTTCCAGTCAAAATAACGGGCCAGATTCTTTTGAATTTATAATTCAAAAAACCAAGTGGCATCACAAGAATTTCATTTGGCAATGGGATAAACGCCGAAAAAAAGAATAAAACCGCCATGGGCGCCCACCAATGGCGTTCTCCCGCTCTTTCAAGGGCCGTAATAATCGCTTTTTTATTATCAAAAATCTCCCGCCCCCACCGCCCGACAATATAAGTAAAAGAATCGGCTAGGGTTACGCCGACGGTAATCAAAATTATTGTTATCCAAAAATTAAGACCGGCTCCAATAAACAAGGGCAAAAACGCCACGGCCGGCACGGGAACAGCGAGATTAAATCCGCTTAAAACCGCGACCGCAAAAATCCCGAAATATCCGTAATCGGCGACAATTCCGCGTACGGTCTCGTTCTCCCCCGCAAACCGCGCGAGATAAAAAGCGGCCGCGAAAATCGCAATAACCGCCGCAAGTTTGAAAATTATTTTTAGGGATTTTTGGGCCACTTGAGTAAGTGTAGCACTGTTTACAAGGACTTGACAACATTATCCGTGATGTGATATAAAGCCCATAGGCAGTACTTTCTCAAAAAGGCCCTGAATTGGGCCAACAGAAGGAGGGTAAGAGATGTTCATACTCGGAATTGCCTTATTTACTTTCGTTTTCTCGTTTATGTGCTTTTCCAGATATAAGACCTTGAAAAAGCGGGGCAAGGTAACGAATTACGAAGAAGGCGCGGGTGTGCTTGTCGTGATCGGCATAATTTCTGTTCTTATTGCTTTCATTTCGACCGGCATTGTGTATTACGACCAACTTTCCGATATTGAAGACGTCAAGAAATTTCAAGAAGTTGAGAGTATTTACAAGAAAAAGGCCGACGCTCTAAGCGCCGAATTTGCCGGGTATCTCGCGCAAAAATACCCCGAACACGAAAAAGAAATATTTAACAAGATCGGGCCGGAAAAAGTCCAGTTTTATCTTGTGAAATATCCTGAAATCCGCGCCTCGGAAACCATCACGAAACTTGTAGGACACATCAACAAGCTGCAGTCAGATGTCTACAACCAACAGGTGAAAAGAGCGGAGGCAAAAAAGAATATCCGTCTCCGCTCGCGGAATCCGTGGATTTTCGGCTTCGCGCTTCCGAAAGAATAGGTAAAAAGCTGAATGGTCCCCGCGTGGAAACGCGCGGGGATTTTTTTGTTGAAAAAACGATCTTTATAATACCTTTTAGTTGCTATTTTTATCATTATAGTATAACATCTAAAATAGATTCTGTTTTTTGGCCTGAAATAAGGGTTTTTTAAGCATACTTGACAAAATATGAAAATAAGAGTATAATGAAGATTGAATAAAGATTTGTATGGTTCTTCCCCCACCCCATCCCAACCAGTACTTTGCAGAAAGGAGGAGCCAATGCACTGGCCGTAAAGCACTAATACTGCCATCCTGTCAGTACGCCGCAGGGTTGGCAGGATTTTCCGAGGCGCTTTTACCCCCGGACCGGCGGCCAATATGATTCCGAGCCCCGATCCAAACATCCGCCACAATCCGACGCCCTGAAAGGAGGCGGGCCTCATGCATCCTCCTTAGGTAAAACAGAATAGCCTTCTCCGCCGCAGGAGAGGGCTATTTTAATTGAAAAAGGCGCGATTTTAAAATATAATTTAAATTGTTTGCGGAGTAATGTAACGGCATACTAAAATAATGTATAAGTGCGAGATTTGCAAAAGATATTTTAAAGTAATCACGGGCACGCATACACAAAGAGCGCACAACCTCGAGTTAAAAGAATATTCAAAAAGATTCGGTAAAACCGGAACTGGGTTTGCGGTAAATGTTAGCACTCTCCCAAAAACAGACCTCCGTTATAAAAAATGGTTAAAAAGTTTGCTTGGACGCCCGAGCGGGTGGAGTAAAGGATATACGAAAGAAAGCCACCCGAGTGTCGCCAAAATTTCAAACACATTCCGAAAAAAGAAAATTGATAATTTTAAACGGTGGAGAGGTGAACAGATGAAAAGTGGATTGTTGCCATTAACAAATAAACCACTGAAAAAGAGTATTGACCTTGCTTTTCTAATAGGAATAACTTTGGGTGACGGAAACATAACAAGGTTTCCAAGAACAGAGTGTTTAAGAATAACGTTAGCGTCAAAATATCCGGGCTTAATACATTACAGCAAAAAATCCGTTTCAAAAGTTTTTAATAAAAATCCGTATGCCAAAAAGGTTAGGAGGTCTGCTTGCTATACGATTACTTTATACCAAAAAAATATAAGTAAACGTTTGGGGGTACCCGCAGGAAACAGGCGTTATGCTATTTTTAAAACTCCGACGTGGATTTTTAAGAACAAAATGCATCTTTTAAATTTTATAAGGGGCTTATTTGAAGCTGAGGGTTCACTGTCTATACATTTACCCACTTGTACATATAACTTTCAATTTTCTAACAAAAACGAAAGTTTATTAAATGAGGTCCAAAAATCTTTAATTAAACTAGGATTTCATCCTGAACGGCGGATTAATTCGGTGAGATTAAGAAAAAAACTGGAAGTCGGCATGTTTAAAAAATTGATTTCTTTCCGCAAATATGATAAATAAATAGTAGGCAATTAAATTTGCGGGGTAGTCTAATCGGTAGCGACGCCGCGCTCTGGACGCGGAGATCCAGGTTCGAACCCTGGCCCCGCAGCAGCTTTTGACGATACGAACTTAAAATTTTCAAATGGGGGGTTCGTTCGCCAATATAATTCCCGAGCATGGGCGAGAAAACGATAAACAAAAATGGGCGTGCGTACGCCCACTATTCAAAAAGGAATGTGATGTCCATGTTTTGGGATGTAATTTCTTTACTCCCAAGGAAATTCCTTTCTCGCATCATTTTTAACACGCCGTTTTCCAGAGTAAGCTCCATAATGATTTTAATGCCAAACAGTGCATCGAAATCCGTACAATCAAACACCTTTATCTCATAAATCTTCGTGTTGGGTTCCTCGGTTTCAATTTCGCGAACGGCTTCGGCGGCGACGAGTGCGTAGCGCGGATCTTTAAAAAGATATTTAACGAGCAGTTCGAGCGCGTCGTCAGACGAACCAAATCCGCTTAGCTCTTCTTCTGTGGTGTAGGATTTTAAAACCTTGCCCTCCATACACAGACGGATTGAAGCACAATTAAGGTCATCGGGACTGCGATATCGCACCTCAACCACCAACTCGGAGGGGGCGGACGGACTTTTGTGCCTCAAGGTAAATTTCTCGGGGGAGTACTCCATGCGGTAGTATGCCTCTTCGCTTCTTTTGGGATACCATTTAGACGTGCCGACACCCGAGAAAGTCGCGTCTTTAATATCTTGAAAAAGCGTTTTCAATTCCTCTACGGCCTTGTTTTCCATCCATTCCTCCTAATTTTCAAGTTAAGTGTTTCTAATGCAAAGATACCATCCGTTTTTTATTGAATCAATACTTGTAAAAAGCGTAATTTTGTGCTGGGATTTTTGTGTTGCTAAAATAAAACTATTTTGTAATTTTACAAAATACTAATAGAAAAGTGGGTGTTAATAAGTGCTTTTGGCATAATAGCCGCCAAAAAGTTAAAATAAAGGTGAGTAATTGACGCAAAGGTCGAGTAGTAATGTTAATAAAATTTCATAAATGAAAATTTTACATAAAATTGCTTTTTTGCTTTTGATTGTGGGAGGCCTCAATTGGGCGGCGTTGGCGCTTTTTAACTGGGAAATCGGCTCGCTTTTCGGCGGACAAACGGCCGCGGTTTCAAAGTTCATCTATGTGCTCGTCGGCCTTTCAGCGCTTTACGAAATATTCGGACACAATAAAAACTGCAAATCCTGTTCAACTTATCCGACAGCGTAACTCTCGCCTCCGTAAAAATCTAAAACCCCCGATACCATTCGGGGGTTTTAGTTGAAAATGATAGTGGCATTTTTTAAATGCCGAGATTTAATCTCGGAAAACATTAGGCCTTCAAATATCGCCTGGTTGCAATCGAGCTTGAAATTACGCCGAGAGCCGCGCCGATAACCAAAAGAATAAAGAAAATCTCAAAAAAGTTTGAAAGATAATATCCGAAAATATTCGGCCCGCCGAAAAATTTTTCCGCCGCGGGACCCAGCCATATAGTTATGGGGTAGAAAACCGCCGTGGTTATTATGGCCGAAATTATTCCGTACATGGCGCCTTCCACCACGAATGGAGAGCGCACATGGCGTCTAGTCGCGCCCACCAAACGTTTGACAGCGATTTCGTCGCGGGATGTGTAAATCGCGAGCCGTATGGTATTAAAGACCACGAGCATGGCGATAAGCGCGAAAACCAAAGTGATGCCGAATCCGGCAGCACGGCTGGCGGCCAAAAAACCCGACAGCCGCTCAATGACCACGCGATTTTGAAAATAATTTATTTTGTCAATTAAAGCCGAGTAAGCGCTTGAGTCCAGAAAGCGGGCGATAATCTCGTATTGATTGGGGTCGCGGGCTCTAACATTCAAACTGGCTTGCAAGGGATTTTCGCCCAGTTCATCAAGCGACTGGGTTATTAAGGCGTTAGCGGCGTGTCTGATTTTAAAATTCTGAAGCGCCTCTTCTTCCGAAACATAACTCACCGACTTTACCTGCGCCAACTGCGAAAGCGCGGCTTGAGTATTCAAAATTTCTTCTTCGGTTGAGTCCTTTTTAAAATAGATGCTGATGTCCACCTGTTCTTCAATGCGCGAAAGCGCGGAGGTCAGAAGAACATTTGAAAAAAGCAGAAAACCGATCATAAAAAGCGCGAGCACCATAACCAAAATGGCCGCGAGCGAAACCCAGCCGTTTCTCCAAAAATTCACTATTCCCTCTTTAAACGCTCTCCTGATAGCGACTTTCATGGTTATACTTTAATTAAATAACATATCGCCCCTTTTTATCATCACGCACCATCCTGCCCTTCTCCAAAGTAATAACCCTGCGTTCAAGGTTATTCACAACATCATGATTATGGGTTGCCAGAATTACGGTAGTGCCCAACTGATTTATTTTTTTTAACAATTCTATAATTTCACGGGTGTTTATCGGGTCCAGATTTCCGGTGGGCTCGTCGGCCAAAATCACTTCCGGCCGATTGACTATGGCTCGGGCAATCGCCACGCGCTGTTTTTCTCCTCCTGAAAGCTCGTGGGGAAAATGCAGGGCCTTATTCATAAGTCCAACCAACTCCAGGGCCTGCGGCACGTCACTAGAGATATCTTCGTCCGCGGCGTCCGCCGCTTCCATGCAAAAAGCGATATTTTCGTAAGCGGTCTTTTGGGGCAAAAGACGAAAATCCTGAAATATGGAACCGATCCGGCGCCTGATTTGGGGCAGTTCGTCGCGAGTCGCCTCGTGAACATTGATTGATTCAAAAAATACCTTGCCCGAAGTCGGCTTATCCTCGGCCAGAAGCATTTTTAAAAGTGTGGTCTTGCCCGCGCCCGAATGGCCGACAATTGAAACAAACTCTTTCGGCTCAACGGCAAAACTCACGTCCTCCAAAGCAATGGAGGTCGGCGAATAAATTTTTGAAACCTTATCGAAATAAATCATTATTTAAGTTCGGCATCAATAAATTCGTCTAAGTCCCCCGAGAGCACCGCTTCAACATCGGAGG
>CAZNNT010000021.1:0-1389 GCA_964574495.1 uncultured Candidatus Saccharibacteria bacterium | reverse complement strand
TCGGCATCAATAAATTCGTCTAAGTCCCCCGAGAGCACCGCTTCAACATCGGAGGTCTCAACATTCGTGCGATGGTCTTTTACCATTTTATACGGATGCAAAACGTAAGAACGGATTTGGTGTCCCCATTCGGCTTCCGGAAGTTTTCCGCCCCTCAATTCCTGAAGTTCCGTTTTATTCCGAAGAATTTTGACCTGATAAAGTTTTGAGCGGATAAGCTCCAGGGCGGCTTCGCGATTCTGCGACTGCGACCTGAATGAATCCACCCTGACTTTCAATCCCGTGGGCTTATGAGTCATGTGGACCGCGGTTTCGCGCTTATTTACATTCTGGCCCCCGGGGCCGCTAGATCGCGCGAAATCAACTTCAAGCTCTTCCTGATTTATTTTAACATCTTCTTCGGAAACTTGCTTGGGTAAAACCTCCACCAAAGCAAATGAGGTGTGGCGCAATTTTTTGGCGGAAAATGGCGAGACCCTGACCAACCTGTGCACGCCTGCTTCCTTCTTCAAAGATCCGTAGGCGAACTTTCCCAAAACCTCAAAAGTCGCGTTCTTGGTGCCCCCGACTTCATTTTTATGATGATGTAAAAGCGACACGGGCCAACCCCTTTTTTCGGCGAATTTACGATACATTTCCAAAAGCATTGACGCCCAGTCCTCGGCATCATCTCCTCCTGCTCCGGAATAAATAGAAATTACGGCATCACCCTTGTCATATTTATTCCCGGATTTGGATTTTTCTTTCAGCTGATTAAGTTCTTTTAGGATTTTTTGCGCTTTTTCTTTATTTTGCCAAAAATCCGGCTCAAGCATTTGCTTTTCAAGCCGCTTAATTTCTTCGGAAGATTCGCTCATCTGCCCATTTTAGCGTAAAAATCTCTGTTTTTCAATAAAAACGGGGAAATTAATCTTGGAGTATATTTACGACTGCGCTCGAACTTACTTTATCAAAAATCTCTGACCAATGGAAGCCGCCCCGCCGCCGCTCGCCTCAAACTGCTTGGCAAAGATTTAGAATATTTTTTGCCCCTAAATCCAAAAATGGTTTTGTAGTTCTTTTCTCCAAAAAGTATCGGATAAAAATTTTCTTCCGCTATAAGCTCATGTTTACCATTCGTGGCAAATACTTCGCCTTTATGTATAATCTTGTAATTTTTGATTTTCTTTAATAATTTGTATCCTTTTGGTTTGGCAACTTCAGAAACAACATCAAAATACTTTGCGGCCGTTTTGCTTTTGGGTAGTTTAATATCAACGAGGCCAATGTAACAAAATAATTTTTTAATATCCGTTACGATCTTTTTAAGCGCGATTGAATTATTGTCTTTCCCATATTCAAAAGCGAGGCCAATTTTCGCTTGGGAAATTAAAGCGGTATCTCTTGTTG
>CAZNNT010000020.1:7348-15318 GCA_964574495.1 uncultured Candidatus Saccharibacteria bacterium | reverse complement strand
ACTCTCTGAAATAGAAAGGAAAACTTTCGGAGGGGGCGAGAGATATTACCGAATTGCCACCGACAGCCGCTCGGGACTCATGGGCCGTGATGTCATTTTTGTCGCGAGCACCAGCACAGACGCCAACCTGCTTGAAGTTTATCGGATAGGATGCGCTTTAGCCGAATACGGTGTAAGGCGCGTCATTTACGCAATCCCGTTTATAGGCTACTCGACGATGGAGAGAGCCGTAAAGCCGGGCGAAGTCGTTACGGCGAAAACCGTCGCAAAGCAGCTGTCGGCTATAACCGGCGGCGATAAGCGTAATGTTTTTCTGATGATGGACCTTCATGTTTCCGGTTTCGTGCACTATTTTGAAGGCGATTGCCTGCGTTTTGAATTGTATGCCGAAGAAATTCTTTTAGACGCGATGGAAAAACTTAATTGGTGCGCCAACCCCCAAGAAACAATTTTCGCTTCGGCTGATCTCGGCCGTCCAGAATGGGTTAAAACATTCGCCAGAAAATTCGGGGCCGGCATGGCCATGATTGATAAAGATCGTTATGGCGAGACCACAAGGGTCGCGGAAGTCATAGGTGATGTTAAGGGCAAGCGCGTGATAATTTATGACGACATGCTAAGAAGCGGAGGCAGTTTGATAAATGCCGCAGTCGCGTATTTGAATCACGGCGCGTCCGATATTAACGCCGTTATCAGCCATTTGGCCATAAACGACGGCGAGGCCTTCCATAAAATTGTTACATCGTTTCCGGGAGTGATCCTGACCACCAATTCGCATCCAATGAGCCAAAATCTCGGCTCCAGCTCGTCCGATCGGAGCATTGTCGTTGCTGACGTTTCGGGCGTGTTCGCCAAAGCCATTCTCGAAATTCTCGGTTCATGAGGGAGGAAATCATGGATGAGATGAAAAAAAGGAAAATTAAAGATTTCCTGGAAGTCGAAAACCACGGATTTCTTCGCGTGGCCGTGGTTATTCCGAGAGTGCACTTGGCAAATCCGTCAAAGAACGTTCGCGGCCATTTTGAAGAGCTGAAAAAAGTATATGAAAGAGGCGCGGCTTACGCGGTCTGTCCCGAACTTGGAATTACCGGTTACAGCTGCGGCGACCTTTTTCTTTCGGACGCTCTTATCCGTTCATCGCTTGCGGCGCTTGAAGAACTTATTATTTTGACGCGGGATTGGAAAATGATGGTTACGGTCGGTTTGCCGCTTACGGCTGACGAAATGCTTTTTAACGCCGCCGTGACTTTTTTACGCGGAAAAATTCTGGCAGTTACGCCAAAATCATATCCGCCCGAATACCGCGAGTTTTATGAATTGCGCCATTTTGCTCCGGCCCGCGAAGCCAGAAGTAAAATCATAAGCGTGCTGGACCAAAAAGTTCCGTTCGGTTCGGACATTCTGATTAAATCCGCGAAGCATCCGGACTTTGTTCTGCATACCGAAATTTGCGAAGACATCTGGGTGCCCGTGCCGCCGTCAAGCATGGCGGCGCTTGCCGGAGCTACGGTTCTGGCCAATCTTTCGGCTTCCAACATAACCGTCGGCAAGTCCGAATATCGTGAAAGTTTGGTTGTCGGTTCGTCGGCCCGGAATCTCGCGGTTCAGCTTTATGCCGCGGCCGGTTTTGGCGAGTCAACAACCGATTTGGGCTGGGACGGCGACGGTTACATTGCCGAAAGGGGAGCGTTGCTCAGAAAATCAGGAAGGTTCAGCGGCGTTTCAACTCATATAATCGCCGACGTTGATTTGGATTCGCTTATCTCGGATCGCATGCGCCAGGGTTCTTTCAGGCAAAACGGTTTTGATAATGCCAGAGAGTTTCGTCTTGTTGAATTCAGCGATCCCATAGGCAATTTGAAGAATATTGATTTTGAACGCGAAATAGATCCGCATCCGTTCGTTCCCGGAAATCCGCAAAAAAGAGACGAGCGTTGCCGTGAGATATTCAATATTCAGGCAACAAGTTTGATGAAGCGTCTTGAAGTTTTGCCGCCGGACCGCAGAAAAATTGTGATCGGCGTGTCAGGCGGGCAGGATTCGACGCACGCCTTAAATATCGCGATCCGCGCCATTGATCTGTCCGGTTTGCCGAGAAGCAATATTATCGCGTTGACCATGCCGGGTTTCGGCACGATTGACCGGACTTACCGGAACGCCTGCAAAATGATAAACGCGGCAGGCGCGACTTTCCGTGAAATACCGATAAAAGAACTTGTCGCGCTGTCCTTCAAGAGTATCGGCATTGAAGACGCTGAAAGTTTCGTTTCCGAAGTCGGATCCGCGGTGCGTGACGGACGAAGTGACGCGGATACGCGCAGGAAAAAATCAACGCTTGAAAACATTCAGGCCTGGGCGCGCAAACACATTTTATTTTCAGTTTCGGTCAAAGAGGGCGGATTTGTGCTTGGCACCGGCGATCTTTCCGAGCTTTTCATCGGCTACTGCACGATGTTCGGGGACCACGCCAGCCATTACGGCGTAAATGCCGGAGTTCCGAAGACGCTGATTTCATATCTTTTGAGATGGGCGGCCGATACGATTTTCGCGGAAGAATCCGGCTTCAGGGAATCCATTTTGGATGTTTTGGAAACTCCGATTTCACCCGAGCTTCTGCCTTCGGACGAAGGCAAGATTACGCAGAAAACCGAAAGCATTATCGGTCCCTACGAACTTCACGACTTTACCGGATATTATTTCGTCCGTTTCGGATTCAGGCCGTCTAAAATAGCGCGAATGGCTTTGTGCGCTTTTGGAGAGAAATACTCGGTAGGCGAGATAAAGAAGTGGCTCAAAGTTTTCTTCTCAAGTTTTTTCAGAAATCAGTTTAAGCGTTCTTGCCTGCCCGACGGTCCGAAGGTCGGTTCAATTGCCGTTTCTCCTCGCGGGGATTGGCGGATGCCGTCCGATGCTTCGGCCGAACCGTGGCTTAATGATTTGGATAAAGTTCCCGACACTATCTCTGGTTGATTTCGAGGCCCCGACTTTGCGTCGGGGCATTTTTTATATCCGTTTAGTCGGTGTTATACTATTGGTGTTGATGCTGGAGAACTTCAAAAAATTGGACTGGGTTCTTTTTTTATCCATTATGCCGCTTTTGGCCGCGGGGCTGATTTCAATGAAGTCCTTCGGTTTTTCGCAGGAAGCCGGCGATTATTTTTTTTGGCGTCAACTTATTTGGATAGGGCTGGGGCTGATTTTATTTTTTGGGATAAGCTTCGCGGGTTTAAGATGGCTGCGTTTTGGCCCGGTTCTCATTCTATTTTATTTGGCGGTCAATTTGATGCTCGTCGCTCTTTTGGCTTTCGGACAGGCCTCCAAGGGAGCCGTCAGCTGGTTTAGGTTCGGAGTTTTTTCTTTGGAGCCGTCGGAACTCGCCAAGATTTCTTTGATTTTGATTTTGGCCAAGTATTTTTCGCGCAGGCACATTGAAATTGCCAATGTCAAACACATTGTGATTTCGGGACTCTACGCTTTTTTGCCGGCAGCGCTGGTTTTTTTACAGCCGGACTTCGGCTCCGCTATCGTGATAAGCGTTTTGTGGGTCGGGATGGTTATGGCTTCGGGCATATCCAAAAAACATTTTTTTATTTTGATTTTGACCGCTATTTTTTCGGCGGCGATTATCTGGTTTTTTCTTTTGGCTCCTTACCAGAAAGCCAGAATTTATTCTTTTTTTAATCCTTATCTTGACCCCAGAGGCGCGGGGTATCACGCGATTCAATCAAAAATCGCCGTGGGCGCGGGAGGGCTTTTCGGCAGGGGAATCGGCTTGGGGAGCCAGTCGCGTCTTGAGTTTCTTCCGGAACACCAAACGGATTTTATCTTCGCCGCTTTTGCCGAAGAGTGGGGATTTGCCGGCTCTTTATTTTTATTCATTTTTTTCGCTTTGGTCGTCTGGCGCGTGGCAAAGGCCGGTTCAATTATGAAAGACAACTTCGGGCGTTTGTACGCCGTGGGTTTAGGAACTTTTCTGGTTTCGCAGTTTTTTATTCATGTCGGAATGAATGTGGGTCTTTTGCCCATAACCGGTCTGCCTTTGCCGTTCGTGAGTTACGGCGGCTCTTCTCTTTTGTCTTTTTTCGCGGTTTTAGGCGTTTTAATGTCTTTAAAAATTCACTCGTCGTTTTTAGCCGGAGAGGCGGACCAGTAAAAGTTAGAAGTTATCCACATTACTTGCCCCATTGCGCTTCTTGACAAGAATTTCGGGAGGAGTATAATAGAATATTAGGTGCTGATTTGCCCTAATAATTAAACAAAAAAGACGCAAAAACCCCCTTAATAAGGGAAGAAAAGGGGTTTTTGTCTTGTTTTTCAAATTTTAATTTTTTTATATTTTATTTATGGATAAAAAATATTTTTCTTCCTATAAGCCGCCTTTAGTTGATTTTCCTCCTCTCTCTTCGGTACAGCTTAATTCGTTTAAATGGTTTACGAATCAAGGGTTAAGAGACCTTTTTGACGAATTTTCTCCCGTAGAGGATTATACCGGAAAAGAAACTTCCCTGGAGTTCGCGGATTTTTATTTTGACGAGCCGAAATGCGATGAATATCACGCTAAAACCCATAATTTATCGTATGAGGCGCCTTTTCGCGTCAAGATTCGCCTGACCAACAAGCGAACCAAAGAAATAAAAGAGCAGGAATTATTTTTGACCGATATGCCGCTGATGACGCCCAGGGGCACCTTTATTGTTAACGGAGTGGAGCGCGTGGTGGTTTCGCTTTTGGCGCGTTCTTTCGGTTTATATTTTACCGCCGATTTATACGGCGGCAGGAAACTTTTCGGCGCGAAAATCATTCCATCCCGCGGCGCGTGGCTGGAAATGGCCACGGAGTCGGACGGCGCGATTTACGTGAGAATAGACCGGAAAAGAAAAATAGCCGTAAGCGCGCTTTTGCGCATGCTCGGTTTGGAAAAAGACGAAGACATTAAAAAAGCGTTCAGCGCGGTGGATAACGGCGGCGAATCCTTCATGCTTCGCACTTTGGAAAAGGACTCAACCCATAACGCGGACGAGGCCTTTGTGGAAATCTATCGCCGTTTAAGACCCGGAGAATTGGCTACGGTTGATACGGCTCGAGGATTTTTGGACGGTTTATTTTCGGCCGACCGTTACGACCTTTCCATGGTCGGCCGGCACAAGATGAATTCACGCTTGAGCATTTCTGAAAAAGCGCGTTCCGAATCCAGGGTTTTGGTCTTGGCGGACTTGGTGGACATTATTTCCCAGATTATAAAAATGAATAACGACCCGTCCGCTCTGCCGGATGATATTGACCACCTGGGAAACAGGCGTTTGCGCGGCGTGGGCGAGATGCTGCAGAACAAATTGAGAATCGGAATGATGCGCATGAAGCGCACGATTCAGGACCGCATGTCCACTTTGGATGTAAACACCCTGACTCCGGCCCAGCTGATAAACGCCCGCCCGTTTATGGCCGCGGTCAAAGAATTTTTCACGACTTCCCAACTTTCGCAATACATGCGCCAGGAAAATATTTTAACGGAACTGGAACATTTAAGGCGGCTTACCGCCATGGGTCCGGGAGGCCTCACCAAAGAACGGGCCGGTTTTGAGGTCCGCGACGTGCATCCCTCTCATTACGGAAGGATTTGCCCCATTCAGACGCCCGAAGGCCCGAACATAGGTCTGGTGGTTCACTTGTCGGCTTTCGCGCGCATCAACGATTTAGGCATACTTGAAACGCCTTATGTCAAAGTGAAAAATGGCATTTTAACCAAAGAGATTGTTTATCTTAATGCTTTTGACGAGGTTAAATATAATATCGTTTCTTCAAGCGTCAATTATGACGAGAGAGGCCACATTTTAGATGAAGTGGTTGAAGCAAGGGTCAAGGGTCAGCCAAGCATAGTCAAGAGGCAGGATGTTGATTTAATAGATGTTTCTCCGACGCAGGCCTTCAGCATTTCAACCGGCCTTATTCCTTTTTTGGACCACGACGACGCCAACCGCGCCATGATGGGTTCAAACATGCAGCGCCAAGCCGTGCCCTGCATTCAGCCGCAATTTCCGCTTGTTGCCACCGGCCTTGAAGAAGTGGCCGCGCGCGACTCCGGACGCCTGGTAATAGCCGAGCAAGACGGGACGGTTAAAAAATCCGACGCCTCCGCGATTGTGGTTAAATCAGGCAAAAAAGATAAAACCTATAAACTCATAAATTATCTTCGCTCCAACGATTTTACATCCATAACCCAGAGGCCGCTGGTCAATGTCGGAGATAAAGTCAAAAAAGGCGACGCTTTATGCGATGTTTCTTCTTCAAACTCGGGACAGCTGGCTTTGGGCCAAAACGCCCTCGTAGCTTTTCTTTCTTGGGGGGGAGCGAACTTTGAAGACGCCGTCATAATTTCAGAAAAACTCGTCGAAAGGGATATTTTTACTTCAGTGCACATTATGGATTTTTCAGTCGCGGTGCGGGACACAAAACTCGGCCCTGAAATAACCACTTACGACATACCCAATGTCGGCGAAGACAAACTTAAGGATTTGGACGAAGAGGGGATTGTGCGCATAGGCGCGGAGGTTTCAGCCGGCGACATACTGGTCGGAAAGATAACGCCCAAGGGCGAAGCCGATCTTACTCCGGAAGAACGGCTTTTGCGCGCCATTTTCGGAGAAAAGGCGCGTGAAGTCAAAGACACATCGCTTCGTCTTCCTCACGGCCGAAAGGGACGCATCGTCGGAGTTAAAATATTTTCCCGCGAAAAAGGCGATCCGCTGGAAACCGGCATCATCAAACAGGTCCAAATTGAAGTGGCCGAAGTCAGAAAAATTTCTGTCGGAGATAAATTGGCGGGACGCCACGGCAATAAAGGGGTTATTTCAAGAGTGCTGCCGGAGGAAGATATGCCCTTTCTGGAAGACGGGACGCCGGTGGAGATTATTTTGAACCCTTTGGGTGTTGCCGGACGAATGAATGTCGGGCAGGTTTTGGAAACACATCTGGGCTGGGCGGCTGAAAAACTCGGCTATCAGGCCATCACTCCGGCTTTCAGGGGCGCTAAAGAAGAAGAAATTAAAGAAGAATTGAAAAAAGCCGGCCTCCCGACTTCTGGAAAAGTGAAACTCTATGACGGAAGGACCGGTGAGTCCTTTGACCAGATGGTTACCGTGGGACAGATTTACATGATGAAATTAAACCACATGGTGGAAGATAAAATCCACATGCGTTCAATCGGCCCGTATTCCCTGATTACCCAGCAGCCGTTGGGAGGCAAGGCGCAGGGTGGCGGGCAAAGATTCGGCGAGATGGAAGTGTGGGCTTTGGAGGGTTACGGAGCGGCCCACGCGCTTCAGGAGATGCTGACTATAAAATCGGATGACGTGCTCGGGCGTTCGGCGGCTTATGACGCCATTGTCCGCGGGGAGCGTTTTAAGAGCCCGAACATTCCCGCCTCTTTTCATGTTCTCTTAAATGAATTGAGGGGCTTGGTTCTTGATATAGATTTGGCCGGCGGTTCTTCCGACAAAGAAGGCGTAATTAATAAGAAATCAGGCGAAGAGGAATAAAAGAATAATAAAAAATAAAAATATGGAAACAAAATCAACCGATTTCAAATCAATGATTCTCAAGGTCGCTTCGCCCGAAAAAATTTTGGAATGGTCCCGAGGCGAGGTGACGAAGCCCGAGACGATAAATTACCGGACTCAGCGCGCCGAGAAAGACGGGCTTTTTGACGAGCGCATCTTCGGGCCCGAAAAGGATTATGAATGTTATTGCGGAAAATACCGGCGGATTCGCTATAAAGGCATTGTCTGCGACAAGTGCGGAGTTGAAGTGACCAGGTCCATAGTCAGGCGCGAAAGAATGGGGCATATCGGGTTAGCCAGCCCCGTGGCGCATATCTGGTTTTTGCGCGGCGTTCCTTCAAGAATCGGCCTTCTTTTTGATTTGAGTTTGCCGGATTTGGAAAAAATAATTTATTTCGCCAGTTACATCATAAT
>CAZNNT010000020.1:0-7338 GCA_964574495.1 uncultured Candidatus Saccharibacteria bacterium | reverse complement strand
GACGAACAAGCCCGGGCCAAAAAATTAAGCGAACTGGAAAAAGAATACAAACAAAAATCCAAATCGGTCTCCAAAAAAGAAGAAACCCGCCGGCTTAAAGACGCTTACGAAAAAACAAAAACAGAGCTTGAAAATCTGAAGCCGTTTCAGGTGATTTCCGAAGTTGAATATCATCGTTTGAGTTTGAAATACGCCGATTTGTTTGAAGCCGGCATCGGGGGCGAGGCCCTGCATCGTCTGGCTAAAGACATGGATTTGCGCAAATTCGTAAAAGAACTGGAAATTAAGTTTGAGGAAAGCGAGACGCAGGAAAAAAAGAAAATATTGAGACGGCTGGCTTTTATAAAGGGACTGTTAAGAGCCGATATTAAGCCGGAGTGGATGTTTTTGACGGTTATTCCGGTAACGCCTCCGGCTCTTCGTCCGATGGTGCCGCTTGACGGCGGAAGGCACGCCACATCCGATGTAAATGATTTGTATCGCCGCGTGATTAACCGCAATAACCGTTTAAGAAAACTTCTTGAGCTTTCGGCTCCGGAAGTCATTGTCCGCAACGAAAAAAGAATGTTGCAGGAGGCGGTTGACGCCCTTCTGGATAATAGCATTAGACGCGGACACTCGGCGGTAACGGCCCAGGCGCAAAAGAGAACCTTAAAGTCCCTGGCCGACACTCTTAGAGGCAAACAGGGCAGATTCCGCCAAAATCTTCTGGGCAAACGCGTGGACTATTCAGGAAGATCGGTAATCGTGGTCGGCCCGGAATTAAAACTTCATCAGTGCGGCTTGCCGAAACATATGGCGCTTGAACTTTTCAGGCCGTTTATTATTTACCGCCTCATTCTTAAAGGTCTGGCCCACAATATCAGGGGCGCCAACAAAATGATTGATGAGCCGACGCCGGATGTTTGGGCTTCGCTTGAAGAAGTTATCAAAAATAAACTGGTTTTATTGAACCGCGCGCCGACTTTGCATCGCTTGGGTATTCAGGCCTTTCAGCCGGTGCTGATAGAAGGCAACGCCATTCAGGTGCATCCTTTGGTTTGCCAGGCCTATAACGCCGATTTTGACGGCGACCAGATGGCGGTTCATGTTCCTTTGACCGATGAGGCGCAGAAAGAAGCCGAGGAACTTATGTGGTCTATTAAAAATTTGACTAAACCCGGCAGCGGCGATCCGATAGTCAACCCGACTCAAGACATGGTTTTGGGCATTTATTGGCTGACAAGAACCGTCTCCGGCGCCAAGGGGGAAGCCGGAGTGTATTCCAGCCCCAACGAAGCAATATTGGCTTATGAATTCGGAGTCGCGGACTTGAGAGCCAAAATTAAAGTGGCCGTTACAGATACTCCGAAATATCGCGGCGTATCGTCCGAAGGCGGAGGATTTTTTGAAACATCCGTCGGCCGCCTGCTTTTTAACAGCGCCCTGCCCGAAGATTTTTCTTTCATTAACCGCGAGGTCAATAAAAAGGATTTGGGGCTGATTGCCGGTCAGCTCATAGCTCATTACGGCCGCGTGGCGCTTCCGGCCATTTTGGACAAAATCAAAGAATTCGGTTTTAAATACGCCACGATTTCCGGCGTCTCATGGGGCATGGACGATTTAAAAATTCCGGAAGATAAAAAAAGCATAATTGATCAGGCCGAAATTGGGGAAAAAGAGGTGGACGAGCAGTACGCGGATGGACTTTTAACCAACGAAGACCGATATAAAAAAGTGGTTGAAATCTGGAACGGCGCCATGCAGAAGGTGAACGAACTTGTTCCCAAAACCCTTGATAATATGGGTTCGGTTTTCACTATGGTTTCCTCGGCCGCCAGAGGCACATGGGCGCAGGTGGCGCAGATGGCCGGAATGAAGGGCTTGGTCAGAAATCCGGCCGGACGCATAATTGAGTTGCCCATAATTTCCAATTACAAAGAAGGCCTCGGCGTTTTGGAATACTTTATCGCCACTCACGGAGCCAGAAAAGGCACGGCCGATACGGCTTTGAAGACCTCGGTAGCCGGACACCTTACTCGCCGTCTGGTTGACGTGGCCCAAGATATGATAGTGCGGGAAGAGGACTGCCGAGATACGGCCGGTCTGAAAGCGACCCGAAAAGAAGCGGATGATTACGGCCGCGGTTTTGCCAATCGGGTTTTCGGGCGGGTATTGGCGCATGATGCCAAAGACAGACACGGCAAAACGCTTTTTAAAAAAGGTCACCTCTTGTCTTTTGACGACGCGGATTTGCTGGAAAAATCGGAAATAGACGAAGTTTATTTGCGCAGCCCCCTTGCCTGCAAGGCCCTTCGCGGAATTTGCCAGCAATGTTACGGCTATGATCTCGGCACCAACGAATTGGTGAAATTCGGAGAAGCCGTCGGTGTGGTCGCCGCTCAAGCCATTGGAGAGCCGGGAACGCAGTTGACTATGCGCACTTTTCATACAGGAGGCGTGGCTACCGGCGGAGACATAACTCTCGGGTTGCCCAGAGTTGAGGAATTATTTGAAATGCGTTCTCCGGAAAATCCGGCCATACTTTCCGAATACGACGGCGCGGTGTCGGAGATAGCCGAAGATAAGGGAGATAAAATCATTAAAATTTTAATTGACCAGGATTCCAAAAAATCCAAAAAAGAAGAGACGAAGGAATATCGTTTGCCTTTCGGCCGGACGGTCTTAGTGAATGTGAATGAACGCGTTTCCAAAGGCGCGCGGCTTTCCGACGGCTCGGTTGACCTGCGGGAATTATTCAATTTGGCCGGCGCGGAACCGACTCAAAACTACATAATTTCAGGCATCTCTTATATTTACGCTTCGCAGGGAAGTTCAACCAATTTCAAGCATATAGAATTGATAGTTCGGCAGATGTTTTCAAGAGTTCAGGTGACGGACCCCGGCGATACCAATTTTTCAGCGGGTGAAGTGGTGGAGAACGCCGAAATTATTGAAGCTAACTCTGAATTGCCCAAAAAGGCCAAGCCGGCCAAAGCCGAGGTGCATCCGTTAGGCATAACCAGAGCCGCTTTGGCTTCGTCCAGTTTTCTGGCCGCGGCTTCTTTTCAGGAAACCACCCGCGTTTTGATAGCCGCCGCCCTTGAAGGCAAAGAAGATAAATTAAGGGGCTTGAAAGAGAATGTCATAATCGGCCGCATCATTCCCGCCGGAACCGGCTTCAGAAAGGACTTCGGCGAGATTTACGCTCCTGCGGAATCGGAAGAAGAAGAGGCGAAAAGCGCGACTAAAAATTAAAATTACATAAACTTCCCGGAAAAGTTTTGTCTAAACTTCCATGACAACCGGAAGGACCATCGGTCGGCGATGCGTCTTTTGAAACAGGAATTTTCCGACATCGTCTCTTAAATTATTTTTAACCCAATCCCAGTTTATGGGATGCATGTTTTGCGTGGCATTCTCCACCACTTTTTTAATTATCTGGCGGGTTTGATGCAGAAGTTCTTTTGATTCGCGCAAATACACGAATCCGCGCGAGATTATATCGGGTGAACCGCGCACTCTTCCCGATTGGGCGTCAACTACGGCAATGATTACGAATATGCCGTCTTCCGCCAGCATTTGGCGGTCCCTAAGCACGACTTCTTTAACATCGCCCACTCCCAACCCGTCAACCATGACATAATTGGTTTGGACCCTTTCTTTAAGCACTTTTATGGAATCCTTGGTAAGTTCAAGGATTTGGCCGTTGTCGGGTACTGCGATATTTTTCGGATTTATTCCCGCTTCTTCGGCGAGTTTGGCATTCACCGCTCTCATATAGAAGAAGCCGTGTATCGGCAGGAAGCATTGAGGGCGTATCATTTCCATCGTTTCTTTCAATTCTGCGCGTGTGGCGTGCCCTCCGGAGTGAATGCCGAAAATTTTATAATGGTAAACCGCGGCTCCCTGGCGAGCCAGATTATCCCGCAATGTCTGAACATACATTTCATTCCCGGGCACGATTGAGGAGGAAAAGATGACGGTGTCGGAGGGTTTTATTCTTACTTCGCGATGAGCGCCCGCGGCCATGCGGGTAAGACCCGCGTTTTCTTCTCCTTGCGCGCCCGTGGTGATGATGACTATTTTGTCGTCCGGATGATCGTCAATCTCTTTAATCGGAATCATAGTTTTTCTTTTTAATTTTACCAGGCCCAGCTCTTGGGCTATGGCGAAATTGGTTTCCATGCTGCGTCCGGTTATTGCGACTTTGCGTCCCAGTTTATCGGCAATATGAACTATCTGGGTAAGGCGGTCCAGGAGTGAGGCAAAAGTGGAGACAATCACTCTGCCCTCGGCTTTTTTGAGAAGTTCTTCAACATTTTCTTCCACCTGCCATTCGGGAATTGAACGTCCCGGTTCTTCTGATTTGGTGCTGTCCAGCATTAAGAGGCGCACGTTTTTTCCGCCAAGTTTCCTGAAAGTATCCAAGCCCTGCGGTTCCATTTTTCTGTCGTAAAAAAATTTAAATTCTCCGGGATGCACTATCGTTCCCACCGGCGTTTCTATTTCCAGCCCGATGCCTTCCGGAATATTATGGGTTACCGGAAAAGAGTGAACGGCAAACACCCCGAGTTTTATGGACGATTTTTCGTCTATATATTCAATATCCAGTTTGGGCGAGTGCGGATAATCTTCCTGGCGTTTTTTGATGATGGCCGCCGTCAGGCGCGTGGCGTAAATGGTCGGGTTGCCGAGTTTGCCCAGAAGCTGGGGGATGGCGCCGATATGGTCGTAGTGGCCGTGCGTTATTATGACGCCCCGGATTTTATCTTTTTTATTTTCAAGATAAGAAATGTTCGGAATGATGTAATCTATGCCGTGCATATTTTCATCCGGGAATTGAAGGCCCATATCAATAATTATTATGTCCTTTCCGTATTCAAGAAGCATCATATTGCGCCCGATTTCGCCAAAACCGCCCAGCGCGATAATTCTGCACACCCCCGGTTTTACCGGCGGAATGTATACTTTATTGTTTTCCTGTCTGTTTATTCTTTCCATTGTTGATTTTTTTGTTAATTATAATTAATAATAAAATCGCTGTGGGCGAGGAGGGATTTGAACCCTCACGATCTTGCGATCACAGCGCCCTGAACGCTGCGTGTCTGCCAATTCCACCACTCGCCCTAATTGTTTTAAGCGTCGTTATTTAATTCGCGAATATTTTCCAGACCCTAGAGGTGTAAAAATGCCATTTATGCGCGTCGGCAAATCTTTCGGCCGGGATAGTTATCATTTTTGCTTCAATTCCCTTTAAATTCGCCGGAGCGACATAAAGGTAGTAAGGCGAAAACAGAAAAACCGCCGGCGTGTCTTTTTGCACTTCTTTTTCAAATTCTTCGTATTTGCTTTTTCTTTTTTCAATGTCGTTGGCAGTTCTGACCGATTCAAGAATACTGTCCACGGTTTTATTGGCGTAAAGAGCGATATTCAGTCCCGGGTCGTTTCTTTGCGAAGAATGCCAAAAAGCGAAAGGGTCCGGGTCTCTGCCGACCACTTGCCCGAAAAGCAGGGATTCGTAGTCGCGCGGTCTGATGACGCTTTGGTTAAGGTCGCCTATTTCATACAGGCGAATCTCGATTTTTACGCCGATTGCCTCCCACATTTTTTTAATTAATTCGGCTGTCTTGATTAATTCAGGAGTATTGGCGGTGGAAACGCTGAAGGCCAATTCGATAGACCCGCCCTTTATTTTTTTCTCGCGCACTCCGCTCTCCGCGTTCGGTTGCCATCCTTCTTTATCCAGAATGTTTTTGGCGCCTTCAGGGTCAAAAGCCGAAGTAGCTTTCTCATTGTCTCCGACTCCCGGGGGCAGGGGACCTAGAAGTTTGGTGCCGAAACCGCTTAAGACCCTTCTAACCAAGTCCTCTTTATCAACGGCCATATCCAGGGCTTGCCTGACTTTTTGGGAACGGAGAATTTCCGATTTATTTTGATTAAAGAATACTCCGAAGATTCTGGGAAGGATTAAGGTCTTGAGTTGCGCCGATTGTCCGGCGCCTTTGGCGTTTGAAGCCGTAAGCGAACTTAAGGAATTTATGTTTCCCGCCGCGAAAGACGCCAGCATTTCCGATTCGGAATTAAAAAAGAACATTTTTATTTTTGGAATCAGCGGTTTTCCCAAAGCGTATTTACTAAACGATTTTAATTCGTAAGCGGTTATGATGCCCGAAGAATTGCGTTTTATGCTCTGTATTTGGTAGGGGCCGGCGCCCACCGATTGCCGGTTAAGATCTGAAAGGCCGAATTGTTCGGGAGCGGCGTTTTTCCATAAGTGTTTCGGCAGGATTCCCAATGTCGTATTTTCCATAAAGGGAGCGTATGGCTTTTTCAGCAGGAAACGCAGGTTTTTTGCGTCTATAATTTCTATTTCAACGCCTTCCCAGTTGGCTCTGACCGGACTTTTGATGGTCGGATTTTTAGCCGTATTCACGCTGAAGGCCACGTCATCGCTTGTCAGCGGCTCTCCGTCATGCCAAGTCAGTCCGTCTTTCAGAGTGAAGGTGTAAGACAAGCCGTCTTCGGATATCCCGTAATTTTGCGCCAATTCTTTTTCCAGTCCGCCTTCGCCGTCGGATTTCATGAGTCCAGCGTAGATAAGCATGGTTAAGTCGCGATCGGCATCAGTTGTAGCCAATATGGGATTTACGAGATAAGGAGTTCCTGTAACGCCTTCTCTAAGCGTTCCGCCTTCAACGGGGATTACGGAAGTGAATTTTTTCTGCATCTCCACCCACACCCCTACGACGCTTATGAAAAGGATTAAAAAGAGAATAAGGAGCGTTACTTTCTCTTTTTTCAGCATGCTTTTAAAAGCCAGTTTTATTTCCGAAACTGACGGCAAATTAAAACGCTTGGAATTAAAAAATGAGAATATTTTTTCCTTCATTAAATAATTAGAATAATCCCAGAATCGCGAAGAGCACGAAAAGCGCTCCCAATATTATAGTGCTTGTGAAAATTACTTTTTCAAATCCGCGTTTTGTGCGATAAGTTCCTCCCTCGCCGCCAAAAGCGGAGCCGAGCCCGACTCCTCTTTGCTGAAGCAAAATAGCGCCAATTAGAAGCACGGCCACCGCTATTTGGATATAAGGGAAAAGCGCTTTTATAAATACCATTTATTTAAGTATAGGGTAAAGCATCCATATTGTCAAGTAATCGCGCTTAAGCGGAGTTTTTTGTGGTAGGTGATGGCAAAGCGGTGCGCCTCGTCGCGGATAGAGGTTAAGAGGTGCAGAAGCGGCTCCGGGCCATCTTTCAGTTTGATGATGCGTCCGTCAGGCAAATACAGTTCCTCTTCTCGCTTGGCCAAAGCCGCAATTGGCAAGAGCTTAGCTCTGCCCACTAGGGCTGACA
>CAZNNT010000019.1:5854-17140 GCA_964574495.1 uncultured Candidatus Saccharibacteria bacterium | reverse complement strand
GAACTCATCTCGCCCTCCCTCTTTTATTGTCAAAACCGCGTCTGACGCGGCAAAATCCATCTTTATCTTAACGCCGTTTTTTTTATTGTCAATCGGCGGCGGAGTAGTTAAAATAACTAGATAAATGCCCGATTACGATTTCACCCCGCACTAGAGCACAGCTCAGTGCGGGGCAAGAAAAAATAGAAAATGAAATATAATTTTAAATCTGTAGAAAAAAGGTGGAGCGAGAAGTGGCTTAAGGATAAAACTTACGAGCCCAGTTTAGATAAGCCCAGAAACCCTTTTTATAACCTGATGATGTTCCCGTATCCTTCGGCCGAGGGGCTTCATGTGGGCAATATGTACGCGTTTACCGGCGCGGATATTTACGGCCGGAAAAAAAGAATGGAGGGCAAGGATGTTTTTGAGCCAATCGGTCTTGACGGTTTCGGGATTCATTCGGAAAATTACGCTTTAAAAATCGGCAAACACCCCAAAAAACTGGCGCAAGAGACAGAAAAAAGATTTTACGAGCAGTTGAAAATGATTGGCAACGGATTTTCTTGGGATGAACGGCTTGAGACATACGACCCCGAATATTACAAATGGACCCAGTGGATTTTTGTTCAGATGTTCAAAAAGGGGCTCGCCTATCGCAAAAAAGCCAGCGTTAATTGGTGCGCGCAATGTTTAACGGTTTTGGCCGATGAACAGGTGCTTCAAGGCGAGTGCGAAAGGTGCGGGACAAAAGTAATTAAAAAAGAACTTGAGCAATGGTTTTTTAAAATTACGGATTACGCCGAGCGGCTTTTGAATGATATTGAAAAAATAGATTGGTCCAAACGAGTTAAGATTGTCCAGAAAAATTGGATTGGGAAGTCAGAAGGAGCGTTAATAAAATTTCCGCTAAAAGCTAAGAGCTTACAGCTAAAAGCTGAAATAGAAGTTTTTACGACGAGGCCGGATACTTTATTTGGAGCAACATACCTTGTGTTAAGCCCGGAACATCCGTGGCTTACACAAGAAATCCTAAATTCTAAATCCGAAATCCTAAACAAATCCGAAACCCGAAATTATATAGAAAAATCCAAGGCAAAAACCGAAGAAGAAAGAATTGCCGAAAAAGGAGAAAAAACCGGCATAGAACTGGTGGGGATAAAAGCGATTAATCCGGCCAATAACGAAGAAATTCCTGTTTGGGTTGCCGATTATGTTTTGGCGGGCTATGGTACCGGTGCAATCATGGCCGTGCCCGCGCACGATGAGCGTGATATGGAATTTGCTGAAAAATTCGGCTTGCCAATCAGCAACGCGCCTTTGGTTGATAAAAATGAGATTGTTAAAAAAGTGGGCGGGCGAGTACAGATAAATTATCATCTTCGCGATTGGCTTATATCCCGCCAGCGTTACTGGGGGCCTCCAATCCCGATGATTTTTTGCCAAAAATGCGATTGGCAGCCCGTGCCGGAAAAAGACCTGCCGGTTTTATTGCCGGACATAAAGAATTTTCGTCCGACAGGAACGGATAAATCTCCGCTGGCGACAGTTGAAGAATTCGTAAAAGCGAAATGCCCGAAATGCGGCGGGGAAGCGCGAAGGGAAACGGATGTTTCAGACACTTTTTTGGATTCGGCCTGGTATTTTTTCAGATATATTGACCACGAAAATAAGCAAGAAGCTTTTAGCCGGAAGCTCGCGAAGCGCTGGCTTCCCGTGGATATGTATATCGGAGGCGCCGAGCACGCCGTTTTGCATCTTTTATACACAAGATTTTTAACCAAAGTTTTTTATGATTGGGGTTTGATTGATTTTGACGAGCCATTCAAAAAGTTCCGCGCGCATGGACTTCTGATAAAAGACGGCGCGAAAATGTCCAAGTCAAAAGGCAATGTGGTGAATCCCGATGAATATATTAAAAAATACGGCGCGGATACTCTTAGAATGTATTTGATGTTTTTGGGACCGTTTGACGAGGGCGGAGATTTTAGAGATGAAAGCATCGCGGGCGCTGTCAGGTTTTTGAATAGGGTCTGGAAGTTGAAAGAAAAAATCACCCCGTCATCCGACGGGGTGCCCGGTCGAATGACCGGGCAAAATCCCAAATTAGAAATCATACTGAATCAATCAATTAAAAAAATCGGAGATGATATTGAGAAACTTCATTACAATACCGCGATTTCCCAATTGATGATTTTACTGACCGCGATAGAGAAGGAAAACAACTATCAGCTAAAAGCTAAAAGCTATAAGCTATTTTTAAAGTTGCTGGCGCCCTTCGCTCCGTTTCTTGTAGAAGAGCTCTGGCATCAGCTTGGCGAGTCCGAAAGTATTCATAAATCAAAATGGCCCGAATACGACGAATCAAAAATTAAAGAGGAGATGAAAACGATAATTGTGCAGATCAACGGAAAAGTCCGCGAAAAATTTGAAATATCGTCTAAGGACTCGGATGAAGAAATTAAAATACAAACGTTGAATCTCCCGAAGATAAAAGAATTCCTTGGCGGAAAAAATCCTCAAAAGGTAATCGTGGCCAAAAATCGGTTGGTAAATATAGTGCTTGCAAAATAGATATAGTTGTGTTATAATTTGAGCAGTTAAAAGGCGTTGTCGTTCCCTGACAAATAAACCCTTTTAAGAGGAAGGAGAGCCCTATGTTTCGCCGGTTGAGAAATTGCGTCGGCATCCTTTTGGTTTTGGTTTTTCTTTTCGGATGCGGCGCGCAAAAGTCGTCCGACCCAATCAATTGGGGAACTCAAAAAGAAGAATCGTTTGGTGATGCCGGATGGAGAGCGGCTCCGCCCGGATTCATTCAGAGCTGTACCAGTCCTTCCAGCGAAGTGGCTGACGAGGACTGCGTCAGAGGAGGGTTTAAGAAATGAAGTTTGAAGAAGTTGTTGCCGGCTGGCTGCAGTCAGGGCAAATTGCCCATAAAAGAGATGTAAGTATCGGTTTTGAATCCGGGGAAGGGAATTTTCTAGGCCCTAAGGTTATTTATCGTCCGGATTTAGGCCGCGAGCTTAACGCCGTTTTGGCTTTTGTTTTGGATCACGTGGTCTGGACGGAAGATTCTGTGACTCGTGATCAAGCCGAACATTGGGGACTGCCTGTTTTTCAAAACGGCGCTTGGCGCGGCGACTGCGACGATTTTATGGCGGCGTTTCGTCTGATTCTGAAAAAACTTGGATGGGATGAGAAAATTTTGCGTAGAACCGTGTGCTTCGCGCCCATCGGCGGCAAATTAAGACCCGACAGCGAATACGAATTCAACCACGCTGTTTTAGGCGTAAATTTTGACAAAGGACTTGTGTTTTTGGATAATCGTTTTGAAGAAGTAAAATCCCTTTCCAGATTGTTTCGTGAGGGGTATGAGAATTTTTCCGTTTTGTCCGCAAAGGACGGGCAGTGGCATGGCATCAAATCCCTTTAAAAAAATTAAGCGCATTTCCGCCCGCCGGCATCTTACCGGCGGGCTTTTGACTTTCAAATACAGCGGTGATAATTTGACGAAAGAAGCGAATGATTTTTGCAAATGGAGAAAGCGAATAATGAAACCCGCAGATTACTTAAGTTTGGTTCGTCTTATTTTCGGCCCGATTACGGCATTTTTTCTGTATCTGATTTTAAAATTCCCCGGAGCTTATCCCGACCTTGAAACATTCTGGCCTTTTAAGGCCTTTGCGATTTTTTATCTGGTTTTTTTATTTACGGATTGGCTTGATGGCCGGCTGGCTAAAAAATACGGCGGAACACGTTTCGGCGCTTATCTCGATCCTTTGGCCGACAAAGCGCTTAACTGGTCTTATTCAGCCGCTCTGGTTTTTACAATCGGTTGGAACGCGTTTTTTATATTTTTTATACTTTTTTTGGGCGATGCGGCCTCAACCTTTGAAAGGACTTGGGTGTATAAAAAGCCGGACAAAAACGTAAAAGCCAACCTGTGGGGGAAATTTAAAATGGGTTTTCATTCCGGCGCCATATCTTTTTTCCTCCTGACCTTTGTTTTGTATCCTGAAACGGCAGTTTCCGATAAGCTTTTTTGGGAGGTTTGGCCATCGGGCATCGGATTCATCCTTTTATGGTCGGCCTTTCCTTGTATGTTTATTTCTCTTTGTAATAAATTGGAACAATGGAAAGATTAAAAATTTAATGGCAAGAGCTTAGCTCTTGCCATTATTGTTTGTTTTAAAATAAAAAAATTGCCCGTCCCCCTGTATCTAGGAGGACGGGCGCCGCCGGCCCAGCTGCGGTGCGGATACGTCTATCCGCTAGGCGCAGCAACCAAGACACAATGCTTGGCGGGGGCAGCGGCAGGGGATCCGTTTTCGCCCTCTCAGCGAGAGGTCCGCACTTTCGGCGGCCCTCAGGGTCCCCCTCGGAACGTCCGCCTATATGCATCAGACGCTCCGGAAAAAAGAACTTTGGGGAAGTTGAACCCCTCTGTCGGGTCCAGTTCTCCCCCAGGAGGCGATCTCCGGATGATCGTATCTCCCTTCTTCTCCTTGCAATCCCGCCCTCCCAATGAAAGCGGGGCTGCCTTTTTGGGCTAGGCAGCGTCGCAACAGGGCTTCACCAAGCAGACAAGAGTGCTTGGCTCCTTCGGATTGGCCGATCCAAAGGGAACTCCCTGCAGGCCCCTTCAAACTGAATGACGAACTGCTCCCTTTTTCAAACTGTGTCCATTATAGCAAACCCACAGAATCTGTCAAGTGCCTGTGGCACAACCAGCCTTGACAGATGTGTTATCCCCAATTCTTGTAGGAAATTAGTTGACAAACTATATGCTTAAAAATAGCTTTAAATATATGCTGGAAGTGAAAGATGTGCTAAAAGATATAGGATTGGTTGACAAAGAAATGCAGGTTTATGAGGCACTGTTGCCTATGGGTTCGGCTTCGGTTAGGGTTTTAGCCGAGCGTACTGGCATAAACAGGGGCTCGGTCCACGATGCCCTTATTTCCTTGGAACAAAAAGGGCTGGTGGCGAGCGAGCGCAAGGGCAGTCGCCGGCATTTTTTGGTCCGTTCTCCTGAAAATATCATTGATACGCTTGAAACACAGAAAAAGAAAATTGAGAGAAGCGAAGAAAAAGCGCGTCAGGCAATGCCGTCCCTTTTGTCTTTTTATTCTAAGCACGGCGGACGCCCGTCGGTTGAATACTTTGATTCCGACGAGGGCATAAAATTGATATTGCAAGACGTGCTGGCAACGGTTTCCGGTCTGGATGAAAAAGAATACGCGCTTTATTCTTCAAAATCGGTACGCTCCTATTTATATAAATTATATCCCGACTTCACGAAGGAGAAGATAAAACGGGGCATTAAAACAAAAGTCATTGCTTTGGGAGAAGGAGGGGACCCGGCCAATCTGAAACTGGCTGAGCGCAAATGGATCGCTGAGGATGCTCCGGCATATTTTTTAATTTACGGCCCAAAAATCGCTTTAATTTCAGTGGCCGAAGACGACAGCCCGTTCGGAGTTCTGATAAAAGACGAAAAGATAGCGCGTACCCAGAGAATTTTATTTGATAATTTGTGGGGGAAAATATAGGAATACCCCGCCCCAATTTTACGAAAAATAGAATTTAAACAATGAAATATTTAAACTTTTATCAGCTTAATTTGGCGGCGCGCTTTGTCCAACGAGGGATGCGCTATTCGCGCACGCGCGCCGCGAGCACCCTTTCGGTAAAATTAGAGCGGGGTGCTCAATTTTCAAGCCAAAATTTCTGCGGCTAGCGCCTTGAAATTTTGGTGAAAATTGGCATGTGCGGAATCGTCGGGTATATAGGCAAGAAAAACGCGGTTCAAATAGCGCTTGAAGGGCTCAAGCGCCTTGAGTATCGCGGATATGATTCGGCGGGCGTTGCGGCGCTTGATTCGGCTGGAGGAATTTTTATGCAAAAAGAAACCGGCAGAATAGCCGCCTTGGAAAAAAAACTGAAAGCCGTCCCGCAAAGCCGCATCGCCATAGCACACACTCGCTGGGCCACGCACGGAGAGCCGAGCGTTTTAAACGCCCATCCGCACGCCGACTGCGCCAATAAAATTTTTGTCGCGCATAACGGCATAATTGAAAACTACGAGAAGATTCGCGAGGCCCTTATGCGCGAAGGGCATATTTTTCGTTCCGAAACCGACACGGAAGTTCTTCCGCATTTGATTGAGCGGGCTTTAGCTTTCGGAGCGGTTGATCTTCAAGCCGCGGTTACGCAGGCCTTGAGGCATGTCATCGGCACTTTCGGTCTTGCTGTTTTTTCGGCTGATTTTCCCGAGACCTTAATCGGCGTCAGGCGCGGGTCATCCCTTTTGATCGGTGTCGGCAAAAAGGATTATATTTTGGCTTCGGACGCGGCTGCGGTGCTCAAACACACGCGCAAAGTCATTTACTTAAACGACAATGAAATGGCGGTTTTAAATCCCGGGTCAAAAAAGATTTTCAATATTTTGCGCACCGGCCCGAGAAGTTTTAAATCGCTGAAAAAAGAAGCCAAGACGATTGACTGGTCTTTGCAAGACGCGGAAAAAGGGGAGTTTAATCATTTTATGGAAAAGGAGATTCATGAAACGCCGCAAGTGATTGAGGACGCGTTAAGAGGCAGGATTATGGCAAAAGACGGAGATGTTAAACTCGGCGGACTTGATTCTGTCAGAGACCGTCTGGAAAAAACGGAGCGCGTTATTATCACCGGCTGCGGGACTTCTTATTACGCGGGTTTGATAGGAAAATATCTTTTTGAAAAATTGGCGCGTATGCCGACGGAGGTCATCTACGGCTCGGAATTTCGTTATCACCCGCCGATTATGAATGAAAATACCGCGGTGTTCGCCATTTCCCAATCAGGGGAAACCGCCGACACCCTGGAAGCCGTAAAAGAAGCCAAAAAATCCGGAGCCCTGGCTGTGGGCATAGTTAATGTCGTCGGCTCCACCATCAGCCGAGAAGTGCACGCGGGGATTTATAATCACGCGGGGCCCGAAATAGCCGTGGCTTCAACCAAGGCCTTTGTTTCGCAACTGGCGATTTTAATTTTAGCCGCGCTCTATTTGGGCAGAATGCGCCAAACCCTCGGCGCCGAAGAAGCCGGCGGACTTTTAAAAGAACTTTTAACTCTGCCGTCTCAAGTCAGGAAAATTCTGGGTTCCAGTTCCGAAATTCGCCGGCTGGCCAAGATTTACAGCCGTCATGAAAATTTCATGTATATGGGGCGGAAATATAGCTGGCCGGTATCGCTTGAGGGCGCTTTGAAACTCAAAGAAATCTCATACATTCACGCCGAGGGGTGTCCGGCAGGAGAAATGAAGCATGGTCCCATTGCTCTGGTGGATAAAAATTTTCCAGTGGTAGCCATAATTCCGCAAGACAGCGTTTACGAAAAAACCCTTTCCAATTTACAGGAGCTTAAAGCGCGCAAGGCCTTGATTATAGCGCTGGCCTCGGAAGGCGACGAATTGATTCATAAATACGCCAGCCATGTTTTAACTATTCCGCGCGTCAGAGAAGAATTAAGCCCGATACTCTCAATTATCCCTTTACAGCTTTTTGCTTATCATATGGCTGTTTTTAAAAATAGAGACGTGGATAAGCCGCGCAATTTAGCCAAGTCGGTTACCGTTGAATGAAATAAATATTGAACAAATATGAAATGCGTTATTTTAGCCGCGGGCGAGGGCGTGAGAATGCGGCCGCTGACACTAAAGCGGCCAAAGCCCCTTTTGCCGGTGGGCGGCAAAACGATTATTGAACATATCATTGATTCTTTGCCGAAAGAAATTAACGAGCTGATTATCGTCGTGGGATATAAAGGCGAACAGATTCAGGCGCTTTTGGGTGAAGAATTCCGCGGTTTAAAAGTCAGATATGTTTGGCAGGACGGGAAGCTGGGCACGGGGCACGCTTTGCGTCTCTGCCAGCCGTTTTTGGGGCGGGAAAAATTTTTAATGCTTTTTGCCGACGATGTTTACGGCCGAGGCGTCTTTGAAGAAATGATGAAGCGCGATTTGTCCATCGCGATTACGGAAGTGGAAGACCCGCGGAAATTCGGCGTGATTCTTATGAATAAAGATAAAAAAATTTTGGAAATAGAAGAAAAGCCGGAAAATCCAAAATCAAATATTGTCTCTTGCGGCGCCATGATTCTTGACGAGCGCATTTTTGATTACAAGCCCAGCCGTCACTCCAACGGAGAGTATTATCTGACGACCATGATCAATCAATTGATTCAAGACCACGACCTTTTCGGGATATCCGCTTCTCTCTGGATCCCGATTGGCTACCCCGAAGATATAAAAAAGGCCGAGGAGATTCTAAAACTAGAAAACTAGAAAATATTTTATGTCTAAAGAAAAAAGGATTGTGATTATCGGCGGAGGCACCGGAACTTACACCGTTTTGAGCGCGCTTAAATACGGTCCGGCTTATTTATCGGCTATTGTTTCAATGGCTGATGACGGAGGGTCAACCGGAATTCTGCGCGAGGAATTCGGCATTTTGCCGACGGGCGATGTCCGTAGGGCTTTAGTTGCCCTTTCCAAACATCCGGACGAACTTCTGTCCCAACTTTTTAATTATCGTTTTCGCGAAGGGGGACTGAACGGCCATAATTTCGGAAATCTCATAATTACGGCGCTTGAGAGAATTTGCGGAAATTTTGAAAAAGCTCTGACCGAGGCCTCGCGTCTTCTGGCGGTTGAAAGGGGGGAAGTGATTCCGGTAACGCTTGCCGATGTCCGGCTTTTTGCCGAACTTGAAGACGGGTCCGTCATTCGCGGGGAAACGAATATAGATATTCCAAAACACGACGGCGAATTGGCGGTAAACAAGGTCTGGCTTGAGCCGAACGCCAAAGCCAATCCCAAAGCGCTTCAAGCGATTCGGCGCGCGGATTTGGTGGTTATAGGCCCGGGCGATCTTTATACAAGCGTTATTCCCAATATCCTTGTGCGCGGAATTCCGGAAGCCATTTCGCAATCGCGCGCCAAAAAGATTTTTGTCTGCAATTTGATGACCAAATATGGCGAAACGCACGGCTTTGTGGCCCGCGATTTTGTCTTAGCCCTTGAAAAATATCTCGGCGAAGGGATGTTGGACGCCGTTATTTTAAATAATCAAAAGCCGCCGGAGACAGTTTTAAGGCGTTATCGCAAAGAGCGCGCTTTTTTTGTAGATCCATTTCTTGCCGGATTTTCCGCCCCCGCAAAATTAAAAGTCGTAAAAACCAATTTGTTGCGCAAGGGAGAATTTATACGCCACGATCATAAAAAATTAGCCGACATAATTTTAAAATATGCCTGATGTGACTAAAATCGCGCTTTTGGATTTTGACGATGTTTTGTTCAATACTTCGGCTTTCAGCGCCGCCTCCAGCAGGATTTTTATTGATTCCGGAGTAAGCGAAAAAGAATATGACGAGTTTTACCAACGCATGAGAGATGATTTTAAGGCGCAAAATAAAGTTTATCACCGGGACGACCACATAGCTCTTTTCATCAAACGATTTCCCGAGGCGAATAAAGCATTCCTAAAAAAAAATTTAGACGCTCTTCATAAAACAATGCCCAATTTTGTTTATTCGGATACCAGCGCTTTTTTGAAAAAACTTGCGGACGCCGGCTGGCACAGGATTATTTTGACTTTCGGAAATGATGACTGGCAGAAAACAAAAATTAGTTTAAGCGGGGTTGGCGCGCTGGTTGACGAGATCGTCGTGAGCCGGGAGGCCTCCAAAGTTTCTGACGCGGAAAATATTTTGAAAAAAAGTAAAAATGCCGAAGAGATTATTTTTGTTGACGATAACCCTTACCGCGCGCTTCACGCGGTCAAGGAAAAATTCCCGCAAGTCAAAACTTTTCAGCTAATCAGACCGGAACTTGAAGGCGTTCGTGAGCGCCATGCCGGCTGCGACCACGACTGCCGCACTCTTGACGAAATCCAAAAATTGCTTTTATCCTGATGGAAATATTAAAAGTTGGAAAAAATAATTTTAAGGAAGCGGTTGGCAGGGCCGTTGAGGTTTTGGCTTCCGCCGGTGTGGTTGTTGTGCCGACGGACACGGTTTACGGATTAGCCGCCGATGCCGGCAACGAAAAGGCGGTTAGAAAAGTTTTTGAGATAAAGGGCAGAGTAAAAGACAAAAAACTGCCCGTTTTTGTTTCTTCGCTCGAAATGCTTGAAGAAGTCGCGCGGATTGAAGACAAAAAAGTTTTGGATTTTTTGAAAAAAATTTGGCCTGTCTCGCCGGAGCTGGAGGGAGAAGGCGGAACCGGAAAAATTACTTGTATTTTGCCTGCGAAAAAAGGCGGAACCATCGGCGTTCGCATACCGAATCATGGACTTGTTTTAAAAATTATTGAAAAATTTGGGGGACCCATTACCGGAACTTCGGCGAACATTGCCGGTAGCCATGAACACACCAAAATAACAGAACTCATAAGAGAGTTCGAAAGAGGGTTCAAAAGAGAGTTCGAAAAAGAGTTCGAAGAATCATTAAAAAGTAACACATTTTTAACAATTGTTAAAAAGATGTTACTTGGTGGTGCGTGTGGCGCGCTTGGTGGCGCACGCTGTTTTCCGGATTTAATTTTGGACGCCGGCGACTTGCCTCCGTCAAAACCATCAACTGTCCTTGACTGCACAATTTGCCCCCCAAAAATTTTAAGAGAAGGCGCGGTGAGCAAAGAAGAACTGGAAAAATTACAGCTTTAGTTTTATTTAACTGGATTATTTGGTTGAGGTTAAAATTTTAATTTTTAAACAAAAAACCCGACCTTTCGGGTTCGGGCTAAATATTCTCAACCACTCTATTAGTTTCTGTCGATTTTGTCCATCAGTCGTTTAGCTCCTACGCAACTTATTAATCCGGCTACGAAAGAAACAACGAGAAGAGACACAGCAAGAGAATATGGTGTAATGAAACTAAAAAACCCAGGCGCACTTCTTGGAATTTCGGTCACTGTGCTGATGACTATTGCCATCAATAGGGAGGACAAAAAAATTCCCGCAAAAATACCACAAATTACAAATCGCCCACTAAGTTCGCCGGCCATTTTTTTAACTTCCGAGATCGTTTTTGGACAACCGTTGATAGACACGGCACCTCCTTTCTGGTCTTGGTTTTTAACACCCGATACGTATTTTATCTCTTGCAAAACCATTTGTCAATGCCTATTATCAAATAATGATAGACCAAAAAATGCGCGGACTGATTAAAGCCGAAGAAAAGCGGCAGCAAGGCGTTATCAACTTGATTGCTTCTGAAAATTTTGCATCAAAAGAGGTTCGGGAGGCGAGCGGTTCGGTTTTGACT
>CAZNNT010000019.1:5216-5771 GCA_964574495.1 uncultured Candidatus Saccharibacteria bacterium | reverse complement strand
GTTGGGGCGTGAATGTTCAGGCGCTTTCCGGAGTTCCGGCAAATTTTCTTGTTTACTCGGCTTTGATTGAACCGGGACAAAAAATCGCGGGACAGGCCCTGGATCAGGGCGGGCACTTGTCTCACGGTTCAAAGGTTAGTTTAACCAGCAAGTTTTGGCACTGGGTTCATTATACGGTTGACAGGAAAACAGAAATTCTGGACTATAAAAAACTTGCAAGCCGGATGAAAAGAGAAAAGCCCAGGATGATTGTTGCCGGATATTCGGCTTATTCACAAAAATTGGATTTTAAAAAATTCAGAAAAATTGCCGATTCAGTCGGCGCGCTTTTGATGGTTGATATGGCGCATTTCGCGGGTTTGGTTGCGGGCGGAGTTTATCCTTCGCCGTTTCCTTACGCCGACATTATTACAACCACGACCCACAAAACTTTAAGAGGCCCCAGAGGCGCCTTAATTTTCGCACGAAAAATCCAACATCCAACATCCAACTTCCAACTTCCAGAGTTGATCGATAAAGCCGTATTTCCGGGGGGACAAGGCGGGCCCCATGATC
>CAZNNT010000019.1:4941-5177 GCA_964574495.1 uncultured Candidatus Saccharibacteria bacterium | reverse complement strand
ATGAATTAAAAAAGAAGGGCTGGCGAATTGTCTCGGGCGGAACAGACAATCATTTATTTTTAGTTGATGTCTGGTCGCAAGGTCTTGCCGGAAAAGACGCCGAGAGTATTCTGGAATCAGCCGGAATTATAATCAACAGAAACGGTATTCCGTATGACAGCCGTTCTCCTTTTAATCCGTCGGGGATTCGTATTGGAACTCCAGCCGTGACCACGAGGGGAATGAAAGAAAAAGAG
>CAZNNT010000019.1:0-4931 GCA_964574495.1 uncultured Candidatus Saccharibacteria bacterium | reverse complement strand
CGATTAAACAATGATTATTGACGGAAAAAATCTTGCCGAAGAAATTAAGGAAGAATTAAAAAAAGAAATCTCGGCAGTCGGAAAAAAACTTAAGCTCGCCGTAATTTACATCGGTGAAAATCCGGCATCAGCCAGTTTTATTAAGCGAAAGCAGGCATACGGCGCGGAAATAGGCATTGAAGTTGAAATAAAAAAACCGAAAGAGGAAATATGGAAATCGCGGGCGGGATTAAGGGATTATCTCTCAAAGATAACGCACGATAAAAAAAATAACGGAGTTATAATCCAGCTGCCGCTTCCGGAAGAAATAAAATCAAGAACTCAATATCTGCTGGACGCCATTCCCGCGGATAAAGATGTTGATGTTTTGTCATCGGAAGCCGTCGGTAAGTTCGCAAGCGCCCGCTTTTCCATAACTCCTCCGGTTGTGGGGGCGATTAAACATATTTTTGAAAAAAACAAAATTGAACTTATGGGCAAAAATATAGTTATTGTGGGCGAGGGCGTTTTGGTGGGCAAGCCCGTTGCTTTGTGGTTTTTAAGCCGGCGTTTGCCGTTCACCGTCTTAACCACCAAGTCGCCAAATTTTTCAGAAGTTATGGCTGGTGCCGATATTGTTATTTCGGGAGCGGGCAAATCAGGACTGATTAAAAAAGGCATGGTAAAAAACGGCGTTGTTGCCATTGATGCCGGCACCTCATCCGACTCCGGCCAACTGAAAGGAGATTTTGATCCGGTGGTTTCCGAGAAGGCGTCTTTGTTTACTCCCGTTCCCGGCGGCATCGGCCCCTTAACGGTCGCGATGCTTTTTAAAAACTTTATTGTTTTGTCGCAAAAAACCAAACACCGAGTGTCTGGTAAACATTGATAATATGGATACAGCAATTTTGAATTATTTAAATAGTTTCGCGGGGCGATGGCAGTTTTTTGACGCAGCCGTAATTTTCAAGGCCGAATATCTCGGCTGGTGGATGCTTGCGGGAGTCGGCGCGTTTTTGGCGGTCTCCGCCTATCTAAAAAGAGGGGAATTAAAGGCAAGGCACATGGTTTTTGTGGCCGTTGTCTCGGGCCTTCTGTCGCGGTTTGTGGTTACGGAGATCATCAGATTTTTTTACGACAGACCGCGCCCGTTTGACTTGTCCGCCGAAGCCTTGGCGAAGGCGGGAGTTTTGGATGTTTATCAGTTGATTGAGCATTCCGGAGGCGGTTCGTTTCCTTCGGGTCATGCGGCTTTTTTCTTTGCTGTGGCAGCCGGAGTTTTTATCTATTACAAAAAGTGGGGAATTTTATTTTATTTGTTTGCTTTAGCCATGGGGCTAAGCCGAGTTATCGCGGGTATCCATTGGCCGTCAGACATCTTGGGGGGCGCTATTATAGGCATTGCCTCGGCGTATTTAACGACTTACGTCGTATCAAAATATCAAAAACACTCCGATATCTAACTTTCCTTAACTTCCCAATCAAGATGCATTTTGGGGAGCATCATGTGTGGATTCCAGTCCTTTTTTAGTTTTTCCAAGTCGCCTGCGACCTGGTATTTTCCTTTATCCTGCGAATAATCTTTATCTAATATCGGCTCTACTTCATAAAAAACCATCTGGGCTATACGGCGTCCGACAACCAGCGGTATCGTGAAGTGCTGTGAATTGTTCGTCACTTCCATCGTCCAGCGGTTAAAGTACCCGACATCTCCCCAGCCGGCGTCTTTGCAAACCTCAATAAAATTTCGTCCGAGTGATGAGCGGGCGTACATTTTACCCACGCACTTTACCCGTCCGCCTATGTATTCCTGCGTGTGGGCCAGAATAGTTTCGCCCGGGTGTATCATTATTATTTTATCGGAAGGTTTTATGTTGGAAAATTTCATGTTCATTTCCTCCGAAAGTTTTTCCGCGGTTTTGGCTTCATGGGGTCCCGACCAAATGCGCTTGGTTGAAGAGTCGTCGTATATATTATGTATGGTATGCCCGCCGTTCGGGTGCGATTCGCGCCAAAAATGTTCTCCGAGTGTCACATCGTAGCTCGTGGTTTTGAGTTTTTTGGGCTCATAAGGGTCAATAATTATATTGCCCTCCTTAATGTGTCTTAAAATCGCGTCGCGGGATAAAAGCATAAAGAAAGTTTAGCACGCTTGAAGAAGGATGGGTATAGGTTTATGATGTGGACGGCTGTTGAAAACTGAATAAGGAGTCAGATTATGGATTTTGAACTGACTGCCGAGCAAAAAATGATTCAAGATATGGCGAAAGGTTTTGCCGCCACTCACTTCGCGCCGATTGTCCGGGATTTTGAAGAAAGAGGAGTGTATCCGACGCATCTTTTTATGGAAATGGCGCACGCGGGACTTTTGGGAGCGAATATTCCCGAAGACAAGGGCGGCATGGGCCTTGACGCGGTTTCGCAGATGCTGGTTGCCAAAGAATTCTCTAAGGTCTGGGCGGCCGGCGCCCTAGCTCTTTTTATCGTTCCAAATTCGCTGGTGGCGTATCCTCTCGCTAAATACGGAACGCCCGAGCAGATTGAAAAATATCTTAAACCTTCCATTGTCGGAGCAAGGTTCGGTTGTTTTGGCTTGACCGAGCCGAATTATGGTTCACATGCCTCGGGCGTGAAAACCAAAGCAGAATTTTTTGACGACAAGCGGTGGCCGTACTATCTTTTGAACGGCGAGAAAACCTTTATTACCAATGTTACTTTTGCCGATTTTATCCTGGTTCTGGCGCGAACCCATTTGGCAGACAAAGACCGGCCGGAATACGACGGTCTGACCGCTTTCATTGTAGACATAGATGCGACTTGCGTTACCAAAGAGATAAAAAAGATAGGACTTCACTCCGCTCCTTTCGGTTCAATTCATTTTAAAGATACGTTTGTTTCGGAGGAAAATATTTTAGGAAAAAGAGGGCAAGGTTATAAAGTTTTCATGGACACTTTGGCTGCCGGTCGGATTTTTATTGCCGCCCAAGCGTGGGGGGTTGCCGAAGCCGCGTTTGAAGACGCGTTGGCCTATGTCAAAGAGAGGAGGACTTTCGGAAAACTTTTGATTGACCATCAAACGCTTAGCCATACACTTGTTGATATGGCGATTGCGGTCAAAGAAGCCGAATTCTGGACGCTTTATGCCGCTTCGCTTAAGGACTCCGGCGCGCCCGATTTTCGTAAATGGGCTTCGGCCGCGAAGATTAGGGCTACTGAAAGCGCGCTTTATTGCGCCGATAAAAATGTTTTGATTCATGGCGGTATGGGTTACACTCGCGAAGCTCTCGCGGGACGCCTTTGGGTGGACGCCAAAGCATTTGAAATTTATGAGGGCGCAAATCCCATTCAAAGAGAAATTATTGCCAGAGAACTGAAAAAGTAAAAAATGAATACGCGCGGCGCCGCGCGTATTTTTTGTTTTGGCGTGCGGCAAATTTTTTGTTCCTTGATTTAAAAACAAAAAGCCTCGCACCAGACGAGGTACGAAACCTTTTGTCTGTGGTGCGAGGCCAATTACTTCTTCTCTGCCCACTTCTTCTCGATGCCGTCGAGAACTGCCACGAGTGCTCTCTGGTCGTTCTCGGTGAGTGTCCAGAGAACATCGTTCTGGAAGTCGAACCAGGCGTTCGTTCGCGACGTGTAGCGACGATCGGTTTGGAGACCAACCCTCGCCTTCACAATATCGTCGAAACTGGTCCACTCCTGAAGGCGGAGCTTGTGGTCGGCGAGCTGTTGCAGATACGACTGGTAGTCGGCGAAGGTGAACCCTTCAGAGGCCACCATGTAGACAGAAACTTCCTTGCCGCCGACGTTGATGGTCACCGAACCGCACGCTACGCCAGCCGCGAAGATTCGTTTCAGCGCCTTGGCCTGGTCGCCGATCTCGAACTCGGTGGAACCCATGTAGTCATACCCGAGTTTTCCATTGCCCAGTTCACAGCGTTGGATTAGCCATGGTTGTTTCATTGCGCCCTCCTTTCATCTTGGTTGATGTGTTGATTTCTTGCGACACAATAGCCTAAAAGCTATTTTCTTGGATATTGTGTCGCAAGAAAGTGAGCGTATTTCAAAATAGCTATCTAACTAGTGGAAGTATAGCATATCCGTAAGTTTGTGTCAAGTTAAACAAAAACAGCCTTATTTCAGGCCATTTCCCACTTATAAATCCAATGATTAAAATTTTTCTTTTTTACTATGGTGCCGCGGGTGGGAGTTCTTTTGACTTGCTTTGCTCGTCTGCAAGCCTGGGCTGCCTAAAGGCAGCCCTTCAACTCCCACCGATAATCATTTTAGATTTCTGGTGCCCTTAAGGGGGCTGGATTGGAACCGAATACTACAAGAATTAAGGATTTGGCAGGGAGTGCTCCAGCCAGTTGTTAATCCACTTTAATCTATTGCAATTATACCAACAAAAGAATTGAGCCCCAAGCGAAAATGGATTTCACGAGGGGCTTGGATGTCCTTGGGGGGGGGTTCTTACGAGAATAGAAGAGCTAGCGTTCTCAAGGGTTGTGTTCTGAAACCAAGTTTTTTGGCTACGGCATTGAATCGTTGCCGTGCGTCTCCCACGTTGGACGTTTTGATTTCTTCAAGGACTTTCATCGGAGAATTCGTCCAACATCCGCCATACAGCCTGACAATAGCAAATTCTCCACCACCTAAAGCTTCGCGCAATACGATGGCATCCTTTCCTTTATTTGCTGTGATACCTGTTCCTATATAAGAATGCCACTTTTCCTCCAACTTACCTTCCTTGCGTCCTTGCCTGCTTTTTGCCTTTCCCACGATTGACCTCCTTAGCGGCAATGTTTGTTCTGGAAACAAAGTAGCAAATCCCTACTCTGTTTGTCAATTAGGCTGTGTAGATATGTATAGATACACGTAGTTTATTGTAGATTGGTGCCGCGGGTGGGAGTTCTTTTGACTTGCTTTGCTCGTCTGCAAGCCTGGGC
>CAZNNT010000018.1:13513-17299 GCA_964574495.1 uncultured Candidatus Saccharibacteria bacterium | reverse complement strand
GATGTCTGTTTTATTTTTAACAAAGACGGCTATATCGGCGCAAATACTAACGGCGAGCTTTTTGCCGCCGCGGTTCTCGGAAAAACAATTTACGCCCTTGAAGACAAAACTTTAATGGGCTCTTATCCCGACGGCCTTTATGAAGAACCTTCAAGCCGTAAGTTTATCCACGATGTCGTTTCAAGTCCCGAAGAACTCCTGAAGCGTTTGCACTAAAAATTTTCGGAACAACATTACTAATTTCTTCTCGTAGCCAAACGGCTCAACGGGGCGCCCCGTTGAGCCGTTTGCGTTATAATATAAAAATGGTAAAAGCTGACTCAAAAAAACGGGGTGCTGGGCGGATTTTAAAAGATCTCGCGCCCATAATTAAACATGTTCTTAATCCGCACAAAAAAGCTCTTCTGGTTGTGGCGTTTTTTTCTTTGATTGTCGCTGGGGCCGACGCGCTCATACCATTTTTGGCCGGTAGATTTTTTGACGGCCTTATTGGCCTGGCTTCTGGCTCAGTTTTGTTTAACAGGATTTTCATGATTCTTGCTTTTTGGCTGGTTTTAAAAATTTTTTCCGATATTCTTTCCTGGCGCATTGACCGAAAACAAAGCATATTGGGCGCTGAAATAGAAACTGAATATGCCTCGGATTCTTTTTCGCGTCTTATCGAAAAGCCGCTGGAATTTCACAAAAAAAACAAAGGCGGGAAGACGCAGCAACGAATCCATCGCGCCACCCAGTTTCTTGATGTTTTAACCGGAGTTTTTATCAGTTTCGCTCCGGCGTTTTTAAGCATCGTGGCTGCAGTCGCGCTTTCTTTTTTTATCCATTTCGGCGTGGCGCTTATTATGGTGGCGGCGGTTATATTCTACGTGTTTTTAATACGTTATATAGCGCCAAAACTCGCTCCATTGCAGGAAAAAATGATTCGCGACTATAACACCGCTTACGGCGACGCAAGCGACGCTCTGGATAACGTTAAAGAGGTAAAACAGTTTGCGGCCGAAAAATACGAATCAAGGCGAATTTTTAAAAAATTCGTTTTGGGCGCGGCACGCAGTTGGATCGCGATATATGAGATATGGGCCAGACTTAGTTTTTCCCAGCGTATTTTGGTAACAGTTACGCAGTTTGTCATTTTCGCTTATTCTATAATTTTAATCAGCCGAGGCTCGCTTACCCCGGGAGAGTTGGTTACTTTAAATGCTTACGCCGCCATGCTTTTTTCTCCGTTTGTTCAGCTGGGCAACCAGTGGCAGAGAATTCATAATGGCTCTTTGGCCATAATTGAAGCTGAAAAAATTTTCAGTTCGGCTCCTGAAATTTATGTTCCAGCGCAGGCCGTGATTTTAAGCGATATTAAAGGCGGTATTGTTTTTGAAAATGTTTCTTTTGGTTATAAGGGCGGGCGCGAAGTTTTGAAAGAAGTTTCTTTTTCTGCTGAATCAGGCCAAAAAGTCGCGCTTGTGGGTGAGTCGGGAGTCGGCAAGACGACGATAATTGATTTATTGATGGCGTTTTACTTTCCCAAAAAGGGTCGGGTTTTGGTTGACGGACACGATGTCCGTCGATTTGACTTGAGAACTTATCGCGGATTTTTGGGAGTTGTGCCGCAGGAAGTAACTCTTTTTAATGACACGGTTTTTAACAACATTCGTTACGGAAGTTTTGATAAATCGGAAGAAGAGGTCAAGAAAGCCGCCAAAATCGCTTATGCTTCGGAGTTCATAGAAAATTTTCCCAAAAAATACAAGCAGGTTGTCGGGTGGCGCGGGATAAAACTTTCGGCGGGACAGAAGCAAAGAATCGCGATTGCCCGCGCGGTTCTTCGCGACCCAAAAATTTTGATTTTAGACGAGCCGACATCGGCCTTGGACGCCAAGTCGGAAAACTTCATTCAGGAGTCGCTTCGTGAATTGATGAAAGGCAGAACGACTTTTATTATCGCTCATCGCTTAAGCACTGTACGCGAGGCCGATAAAATCATTGTTCTTGACAAGGGTCGTGTTATGGAGCAGGGCAGGCACGAGGAACTTCTCAAAATTGAAAGCGGGGTGTATAAAAGGTTATATGATTTACAGTTTAAGGGAAGATAGGGATCATGTTTAAAATCCGCATTTGGGCTTTTGTTTTGCTTTTGGCGGGTCTTGCTCTCGGCTATTTTGCGGGCGCGAATTTTGTGAAGCCCGATTGGTTTTTGGGTAGTATCGGCTATCGCCTGGGGCTTGATTTGCAGGGAGGGGCGCATTTGGTCTATCAAGCCGATGTTTCCGCGATTGAAGGCGCCGAAATCAGCGAATCGATGGAGGGGCTTCGGGATGTGATTGAACGCAGGATCAACTCTTTCGGCGTTACCGAGCCCGTGGTGCAGGTCCAGAGATCGGGCGACGACCGCCGTCTTATAGTGGAACTTGCCGGCGTTTTTGACACCGATGAAGCGATTAAAATGATAGGTCAGACGCCGTATCTTGAGTTCAAAACCGAAAGGCCGGCCGAATCCAGGGATGCGATTCTTGCGGCGCTTGAAAAAGAAGAGCAGGTTTCCGAAGATCCCTATTTCGTTCCCACGGAACTTACCGGCAGATTTTTAAAAAAATCCGTTCTTAATTTTGATTCGGCAACCGGCGAAGCGGTGGTTCTTCTGGAATTCAACAAAGAAGGCGCGGAAATTTTCGGCCGCATCACTAAAGAAAATGTCGGAAAGCGCGTGGCTATTTATTTAGACGAACTGCCCATCAGCGCGCCGGTGGTGCAGCAAGAGATAACATCGGGCAACGCTCAAATAACCGGCCGCTTCACGCCAAATGAAGCCAGGGACTTGGTTCGGCGCCTTAATTCCGGAGCTCTGCCAGTGCCTATTAAATTGATTTCCCAGCAAAATGTCGGCGCTTCTTTGGGCGGGGAGTCCTTGGTCAGAGGAATTTACGCGGGCATTTACGGCATATTGGCGGTCGCGTTATTTTTAATTTTACGCTACCGTTTCCCCGGGCTTATCTCTATTTTTGGTTTGGCCTTTTATATCGTTTTGGTTTTGAGCATTTTTAAAATTTTACCGGTTACGCTTACCGCGGCCGGCATTGCCGGATTTCTTCTGTCGGTCGGCATGGCGGTTGACGCCAATATTTTGATATTTGAGCGCATGCGCGAAGAGACGCTTTGGGGCAGTGACTTGACTGAATCGCTAAAAAGCGGATTTAGGCGCGCCTGGCCGTCCATTCGGGATTCAAATATTTCCACAATTATCACCGCGACCATTTTGTATTGGTTCGGCACAAGCGTTATACGCGGTTTTGCCTTGACTTTGGTAATAGGGGTGCTTTCAAGTATTTTTTCGGCTTTAGTCGTAAGCCGCGTTTTTGTTTTATCCGCCGGTTTGCGGCGGAATAAATTTTCTTTCGCGCTTTACGGCGCGAAAAAATCATAAAATGCCAATCGTTCGTTTAAGAAAAATTTTATACGCATTTTCAGGCGCTATTTTGGCGCTAAGCATTTTCGGCATTTTGTTTTACGGATTTAGTTTGGGCGTTGATTTTTCCGGCGGCTCCATAATGGAAGTGGAATTTTTAAAAGAGAGGCCGGATATTTCTTCCGTGGAAAAAAATTTGGCTGTCTCAAATCTCGGTTCTTTCAGAGTTCAGCCGACGGGCGATAGGGGTTTAATTATCAGGATAGCCGATGTTTCTTCGCAAGGACGTCAGACATTGCTTAAAATTCTTGCCGGCAGCGACCAGCCGTCTTTGGCGCTGGAAGAAAAAAGATTTGATTCCATCGGGCCGGTTATCGGTTATGAAT
>CAZNNT010000018.1:10703-13503 GCA_964574495.1 uncultured Candidatus Saccharibacteria bacterium | reverse complement strand
GAATTTGGCGGCGTTCAGAATTCAGCCTACTGGCGACAAGGGTTTAATCATAAGATTCGGCGATACTTCAAACGAAAGCCGCGAAATTCTGCTACAAACTTTATCCGCGGGCAAAGATCCCGCGTCGGTTTTGACTGAACGCAGGTTTGACGCCGTGGGTCCGGCCATAGGTTCTGAACTAAGAAAAAACGCCGTTATTTCAATAATTCTGGTGATAATTTTAATTCTTGGTTTTGTTAGCTGGGCATTTCGTCATGTTTCAAAACCTGTGGCCAGCTGGAAGTACGGGATGGTGGCGATTATCGCTTTAGCGCATGACATAGCAGTGCCGGCCGGACTTTTCGCGTATCTCGGGCGCTTTTACGGAGCGGAAATTGATTCTCTTTTTGTGACCGCGCTTTTGACCATCCTGGGTTTTTCCGTGCACGATACGATAGTGGTTTTTGACCGCATACGCGAAAACCTCCGCAAAGCCGAAGGCCGCGGAGAATTTGAAGATATTGTCGGAAAAAGTTTAAACGAGACATTCGGCCGGTCTTTGGCTACGTCGTTCGCGCTGTTTTTGGTTTTGTTCTCTCTTTTCTGGCTTGGAGCCGGAGCCACCCGTTATTTTGCTCTGACTTTGCTGGTCGGAGTTGTTGCCGGCACTTATTCTTCAATCTGCCTTGCCAGCCCTCTTCTTGTCAGCTGGCACAAATGGGGGAGGAAATAAGGCCACAATCTCTTTATTTATATTGACAAACGCTTTTCGGAGGCGTTTTATTAAAGCAGAGTTTCTTGACCGCTTCGGAGGATAAAACCTTGCTTTTCTACGCTGGGCTCTCGGTTCTGGCTTTGACGGCTATTGCGGTTTGGCGCGGAATTTATCTGATAAACAAATTCACCTTTCGCGATCTCAAAAAGCTTTTTTTGAAAATCGAGGAATACGATAAAGAGGGCATCGGCGTTTTAATTAATGTTGCCGCCGAAAATTGCCGCAGTGAAATGGAAGCAGGTCTTTTACTAGAGCAGTATTTTTTGATTTTATTTCTTTTGGACGATTTCAGAATAACAAACGGCCATATAAGCGTTAAACCCTCGTCCTTTGTTTTATCAGGATGGCCCGCAGAAAAGAAAAAGGAAAAATTTGAAGCCGTGCTTTCTCGGCTTGCCTATTTTGTCGGAAAAAGAAATCGCAGAGTGTGGCTGGATGAGGAACGTTCAGCCGATGAAGAATGGGTTGAACCGGTTAAGCGCGCTCTGGTCTGCGATAGGGGTATAACCAATCTGTCCTGGCGAATCAGATGTTACCGTAGGGACGCTTTCCGGCGTATCACAGAATATGTTAATTGGCATAAGCAAGGAGCCAGTTTCAGCATCGGACTTTGCCGAGGCGCCTATCCCGAAGACGGGGAATTGGATGAGAATGAAACTGCCGAAAATATTTTAAGATGCGCCCGACTTTTGGCTGATAATTCAATTGATTGCGTCATCGCTTCGCATACGGCAATTAAACCGATTACAAACGCGAAAAGCGGAACTTTTTCACTGCATATGCTGCATGGCCGAGAAGAAGTTGAAGCGATATTGCGATCTATTTTGGTTAAAGAATTGGCAAAAAGTCGGGGGGTCTATATGATTTACGGAAGAAGTTTACGTTCCCTTCTGCCATATGTTTTGCGCCGTTTACTGGAAAAGCCGGCCCTTTTTTGGACCCAGTAGTGAAAAATGGCATAGTGAGTCGCGGCATCTAAATAAAGATTATGATACACAGCCGCAATGCCATTTTCTACTAACGGGGTGGGGGGCTTGACACATAAAAGGTATGGTGCTATAATACAAGTATTGAAAAAAGTGGAGTTTGACCTCGGTATTCCAACAGGGAGATAAGCCGTGGCAAAACCAGCATTGTTGTGTGATGGAGGAACGGCAGACAGCCAAGGGGAACATTTTGCTGATGTTGACCCGCCCTCCGAGCCGTTCAAACCACTCCGCTACACGGGGCAGAAGAGGTTCTTTCTATGCCCCGGCGGCGTGGTTGTGCCGGTTTCCGAAAAAAGGTCCCGCACGAGAGAAAGGGTCGTTTCGCGAAAAATCGTGACCCCTCCTTTCAAATAGGGCGCGGTCACGGTGAAGTGCCCCCCGAGAAGTTATCGGGGGGCGCATTTTTTAAATTTATAATTTATAAAGGGGGAATATTATTTTTGATTTGACCCCTTGACTTGACAGAAAAATCGCTGTAAGCTAGGATTGAATTAAATATTATGGTCAAGACCGGTAATAATTTTGAGGATTTATCAAAGTCAATGCTAAAGGAGCTGTCGGGCAGAGCGCGCGATGTTATTGAGCGTCGTTTCGGCATAGGCAGCCGTTCCAAAAAGCAGACCTTAGAATCAATAGGCGGGCTCTATAAAATAACCCGCGAGCGCGTTAGACAAATTGAAGCCGCGGCTATCGGTAAAATTAGAAATTCCGAGGTCTTTTCCGCTTCCAAAGAACTTTTTGCCGATTTGGAAAAAGAGTTTAATGCGAGAGAAAAGGTATGGCGCGAAGACCTGGTTTTGTCGCATTTCGCCCCCGACGAAGCCCGTAAGAATTACGTTTATTTTTTCTTGTCTTTAGGGAGCCCCTTTGAACGTTTAGGGGCCGATACCGAGTTTTATCATCGCTGGACCAGCGCTTCTTCCGGAGCGGGGGATATAGAAAAAACCGTAAGAAGTTTTTGCAAAAATTTGGGAAATGAGCCGATGAGCCGCGACGAGATTGTCGCGAAATTCGGGCGGCACGCCTTGTTCGTAGATGGCGATTTCCAGTGTAACGT
>CAZNNT010000018.1:0-10693 GCA_964574495.1 uncultured Candidatus Saccharibacteria bacterium | reverse complement strand
GCACGCGGAATCGGAATTGGGAAAGAAGCTCGTGGCGGAAGCGGTTTTGGCGTGGCTTGGAATTTCAAAAGACATAAGTTCAAATCACTTTGGCGAGTGGGGGCTTGCCGCTTCTCCTTTAGTCAGGCCCTCCGGAATGCGCGATTTCGCCTACCTCGTTTTGAAGAAGCACGGTTCTCCGCTTCATTTTCGCGAAGTGGCCTCTTCCATAGAAGGGCTTGCGGGCAAAAAGGCGCACGTGCAGACGGTACATAACGAACTTATAAAAGACGATCGTTTTGTTCTCGTGGGCCGGGGGCTTTACGCGTTGGCCGGCTGGGGATATCAGGCCGGCACCGTTAAGGATATAGTAAAGACGATTTTGTCCAAAAACGGGCCGCTTTCAAAAGAAGAATTAATCCGGCTGGTTAAACAGGAGCGCCATGTCAAAGACAATACCATCACCATAAACCTGCAGAACAAAGACCATTTCAAAAAACTTTCCGACGGCCGCTTCCACCTGGTATAATATAAGTAATGCTTGAGGTTAAGGAATTCTTCGGAGTTTTTTACGAAACTTTGATATTGCCCGTATTTCAAATTTTGGGCGGCCTGTGGTGGCTTTGGCTTTTTATAATCGCGTTCGTCTTGTTAAAGAGCGCCTGGCTTTATTATCGGATGATGCTTTATAAAAAAGCGGTCCGCTGGACTCTTTTGGAAATTAGGATTCCGCGCGAACTTCGCAAATCGCCCAAAGCGATGGAACAAATCTTGAACAAAATTTATAGCTTGAGAAATAACGCGACTAATATATCCGAGAAATACTGGGAAGGCGAAGTAACTCTTTGGTGGAGTTTGGAGGTGGCGCAATTGGGAGGCGAGACCCACTTTTTTATACGCACTCCGACGAAATATAAAAATATAATTGAAGCCGCTTTTTACGCCAATTACAGCGATATAGAAATGACGGAGGTTGACGATTATATTAATCGTCTTCCCGCCAAAACCACGGATCTTTACAAAATGGGTTTGGATATTTTTGGCTTGGAATTGTCTTTGGGCCGCAATAACGCCTACCCCTTCAAAACCTATCCCGCTTTTGAAGCCATTGAAGAAGAAAAATCTCTGGACCCTCTTTCGGTTTTGGTTGAGATTTTGTCAAAACTCAAAAAGGAAGAACATTTATGGCTTCAAATTTTGATTAGACCGGCCGACCCCGCGATGTGGCAGATAACGACCAATAAACTTATGGACGAATTAAAGGAGAAATCGGCTTCCAAAAGAATAAAAATCGCGGGTGGCGGAGAAGAAAGTTTGACTCTCTTCAGATCCCCCGCGGAGGAAGAAATTATGAAAGCGGTCGGCAGAAACGCCGCAAGTTCTCCTTTTGAAACCATCATCAGATATATTTATGTGGCCCCGCGTTCTATTTATAATATTCAGACGCCCTACCGCGGAGTAAGAGGGGCATTCGCCCAATATGCCATTCAAAATATGAATTATTTTATCCCGGTAATCCCCGTGAGGACTATGGTTTGGTGGGGCAAATATCCTTTTCTTTTTCCTAAAAAACGCCAGGAAGCCAGAAAGCAGAGGGCTTTAATGAATTTCCGTCAAAGAGCCATGGCGCCGGAAACGAAATTCGGCAAGATTATCGGTTCGCAATTTTTCTATTTTGACAATAAATCCCAGCCGGCCTTTATGAGCGCGGAAGGAGTCGCCACTTTGTTTCATCCGCCGTCATTTTTGGTGCTGACCGCGCCCTTTATTAAAAGAGTTGAATCAAAACGTATGGGTCCTCCGGCCGGCCTGCAGATTTTCGGCAAGGAAGAAGAAGTTCCGGGGCTGAAAATGCCGGAAACCGAGATAAAATAAAACAAGCGGTTTTAAAAATTAGAAATTAATAATTTAAATGGGGTCAATAAATTTGGAGGTAATCAGGGAAAATCTCGGGTCTTTCGGCTTCCTGGCCGACCCTTCCTGGTGGGGCGCGTTTCATGACGGGACCAAAAGAGTTCTTATTGTTCTGACTTTTATTTTTCTGGCGGGCTCCATTTGGATTCTTATAAAAATGTGGCCCATAAGGCAGCGGCTTTATGTTTTGGAAGGGCTTCGCGTCTACAAATCGCCTAAAAAATTGGTCTCTTTTGAAGAAGAGCAAAAACGCGCCAATCGCAAAAGGTGGGATGCCATAATCAAAAAAGCCGAGAATTTAGGCCAAGCCGGCTACCCCATGGCCATTATTGAGGCCGATATCATGCTTGAAGAAATAATGGGGCGCCTCGGTTTTTTGGGGAAAAATTTAGCCGAACGCCTGCGCTCAACTTCTCCCGGGGAATTGGCCGGCCTAAATGATATTTGGGAAGCGCACAAATTAAGGAACAGAATCGCGCACGAACCGGATTTCAGGCCAAGCCGCGAAGAGACAACGCGCGCGCTCGGCGCTTACAAAAAAGCCCTGCAGGATTTAAAAGTAATTTAAGATGTAGTGGTATAATTTTAAAATGGCAACCGTTAACAAAGATACCGTCTATTTCGCGAGAACCAATTTCAGAGGCGAAAATAAAATTTTCGGCATGAAAACTCCCGACCGCCGACAGCATATGTATGTTGTCGGAAAGACGGGCACCGGAAAATCTGTGCTCATCAAAAACTTGGCCATACAGGATATTAACGCCGGCCAGGGCCTGTGTTTTGTTGACCCTCACGGAGAAACGGTGGAAGATCTTTTGACCAAGATTCCCAAAGAGCGGATAGACGACGTTATTTATTTTAATCCGGCCGACACCGACTTTCCTTTGGGTTTTAATGTCTTGGAAGTTCCCGATAAAAGATATAAACATCTCGTGGCCCAGGGTCTAATCGGCATTTTTACCAAGATTTGGGCGAATGTCTGGTCTCCGAGAATGGAATACATTCTGCAAAATTGCATTTTGGCTTTGGTTGAAACGCCCGGCACGACGCTTTTGGGCATTCAGCGGATTTTAACCGATAAGGTTTACCGCCAAAAAATCGTGGCTAATGTGACCGATCCGGTTGTGCGCGCCTTTTGGCTCAATGAGTACGAGGTCTGGGAGCCGAGATTCAGAAACGAAGCCATAGTGCCCATACAAAACAAAGTCGGACAGTTTCTTTCCACCTCGCTTATCCGCAATATCGTGGGTCAAACCAAGTCAACCTTTGATGTTTTTAACGTGATGAATGAAGGAAAAATACTTTTGGCCGATATCGCGAAAGGAAAAATCGGGGAAGAAAACTCAATGCTTTTGGGCGCCATGCTTATTACCAAAATTCAGCTCGCGGCCATGGAACGGGTCAGGGTGCCGGAAGAAGAACGCAGGGATTTTTACCTTTATGTTGACGAGTTTCAGAATTTTACCACCGAGGCCTTCGCTTCCATTTTATCGGAAGCCAGAAAATACCGCTTAAATTTGATCATCGCGCATCAGTATGTGGGGCAATTGGTCAGTGAGACCTCAACCAAAGTGCGGGACGCCGTTTTTGGCAACGTCGGCACTATGATTTTTTTCAGGGTTGGCGCGACTGACGCGGAGTTCCTGGAAAAAGAAGTTGAGCCGGAATTCGTCATCCAGGATTTAGTTGACCTGCCTAATTACAATATTTATTTAAAACTAATGGTTAACGGCGTCGCTTCCCGTCCGTTTTCGGCTTCCACCCTGCCGCCGTTGGCCATAACTTCCGAAATGGCCGAGTCCTCCAGAATTATTGAAAACTCGCGTAAAAATTACGCTAAATCCGCTTCGGAAGTTGAGGCCAGCGTTAAAAAATGGTCGGTTTCTTTACCGGGAACGGAGGAAGCCGAAATAGAAATCGCGTCTGTCATTGATGGTCCGAAAGGCGAAAAATACGAAACGCCTTGCTGGATTTGCAAAAAAACGGCCTTTTTGCCTTTTAAACCCGACGGCCGCAGGCCGGTTTATTGTTCCGACTGTCTGAAAAAGATTGAGGCGGGAGAATTGCGTCCCTTAAAGCCCTTGCCTATGCAGAAGGAGCGTGAAGATTTCTCGCCGCGTCAGGCCCCGCAAGCCCCGTTTTCAAAAGAAAAAGAAGAAGAGTCGATTAGAAAAACGCCCCCAAGCCGCGTTATGTCGCTTGATGATTTGAAAGCCAAGGCCTGGCAAGGCATAAAAAAAGACAAAAATACGCAGATTGAAGAACTGCGCGAAGCGCTTAAGGAGACAATGAAGGAAAAAGAGGAAGAAGTATCGCAATCAAAAATTTTAAAACCCGGCGACAGCGTTAAGTTTGAATAATCTTGACCGTTTCTAAGATTTGATTTAACCTAGCCGCATATGCGGTCGGGAATTTTTGTTTTTTTGGTTTTGTTTCTGCCTTTTACGGCAATTGCTTCCTCGCATATTGCCAACTTTGAATTTATTACTCTTAAACAGTCGATTGCCGCGGACGCCATTTCAGATAAAATCACGGTTCAATTGCGGGACTCGGCGGGCGAACCCGCGGCCGCGGGCCAGACCTCTTGCCTACAGCTTATTTCCGCCTCCGCCTCGGGCGAGTTTTCTTCAAGCGCCGAAAATTGGGGTCCGGTAAATATATTAACGATGAACAGCAACTGGACCTCGCGCTCTTTTTATTACCGCGATTCATCCGCGGGCATCCCGACCATAACCGTTCATCTGGCTTTAAAGCCCGTAAGCGAAACAAGATCCTGTTCCAATTGGCCGCCGGAAGAATGGGTTATCAGCTGGACGGCTAAACAGCAGATTAATATCGGGGAGTTGGCCGGTGAAACGGAGCCGGCAGAAAGCCAGCAAAGTCAGACCGTATTTAACGCGGAATCGTCATCGTCCGCAAGCGTTTCCGGTCCGGAATTTAAAGCGAAAATAATCGGCGGGGATAAAACGGCTATTTTAGGCGCGCAAATTAATTTTGAAGGCGCCTTTTTCGGACTTGAGGGCAAGCCCATAGAGAAGGCGGACTTTTTGTGGTCTTTTGGAGACGGAACAACGGCGCGAGGCCGACTGGCGAATCATACTTATAATTATCCGGGTAAATATATTGTTTATCTTAATGCCGCAATTTCCGGCGTATCGTCAAACGACGCCGTAATCGTAGATGTTATTCCGAACGAAGTTAAAATTTCCGAAGTTAAACCGAGTGCCGGTGGCTGGATTGAAATTTTTAACGGCTCTAATTTTAAAATGGATTTGTCCTACTGGGCGGTTTCAAACGGCAAAATGGTATTTTATTTCCCCAAAAATACTTTTATGGAAGCCAAGACCTTTTTAGTCATTCCCGAAAATATCTCCGGCATAGAATTTTTTGAAAACGGCCGCGCCCTTCTTTTATATCCCAGAGGAGACGCGGCTTACGAATTTGTTTATGCGGGCCTTTTAAAAGGGGACGAAAGCTGGCATTTCGCGGATGGGGCGGCAAAAGCGGGGCTTGAAAGTCCGGGAAGCGCAAAATTCACCGCAAGAATATCTTTAAAAAGCGAGAGCGCGGTTGCTGTGGCAAACGGCGAAGAAGAGAAGGAGCCGTTTGAAAGTCAATTGGCGGCGTCAGGAATAAGTCAAGAAACGGCGAAAAACGCCCGCGAAAATAACGGCTGGATATGGTTTGGCTCCGCTTTGGCTCTGGGCGTTTTATCAGCCGTGGGACTGCTTATGGTTCGACGCGGCTCATCATGAATAAAGCGCGAGGGTTTTTTCCAGCATTTCCCGAATTGTAAATTCTTTCAATATTTTTTGTTTGGCGTTTTGCCCCATTTCTTTTCTCAAATTTTCGTCGGTAAAAAGTTTGGAAACGGCCTCCGCAACGGCCGAGGCGTTTTTAGGAGAAACAAGAAAACCGGTTTTACCGTTCTCAATAATATCTTCATTTCCGCCAATATCTGAAGCGACTGCCGGAAGTTCCGCAAAAGACTCCTCCATCAAAGCGTAAGGCAATCCTTCTTTAAGCGACGGGAAAACAAACACATCAAAGGCCTTTAAATATGCAGGCGCGTCCGGCAGGAATCCGGCAAAATGCGTTTTTTCGGAAACGCCTTCTTTGGCCGCCAAGGTTTTTAGCGAGGAAAATTCCTCACCCGATCCTATAATTAACAGACGAAAATCGCGGCCCTCCTTATTCAATATCCCCGCGGTTTGAATAAGGTATTTTAATCCTTTGTTTTTCGTCAGTTCCGCGATGGTTCCCGCTATCAAAACATTTTCCGGAAGGCCGAGTTTTTTTCTTGCTTCTTCGCGTTTTTCAAAAAAGGAAATCGGAGAAAATCCGTTGTGAATCAGATTTATTTTTTTAGAGCAGAAAGGCAGTCGCTTCGCCCTTATGAAATTATTTTTTGAAATGACGATAACTTTATGGCATAGCAGGAATGTCAGCCAGGTGGCCGTAAAAATAATGAATCGTACGGCGGGGTTTCGGTCTTCGTCATAAGCCAGACCGTGGGAGGTAAAAATTATATTTGGCACCCCGTTTAAACGAGCCGCCAAAGCCCCGAGGCCTCCGGCCTTGGAACTGTTAAGATGGACTACGTCCGGTTTTTCGGCGCGAAATAATTTCCAGAGTTCAAAAAACGCGCCCCATTCTTTTACCAAGGAAATGTCGCGCATAAACGATTTTACAAATAGCGTTGGGATTCCCCGTTCTTTGAGTTTTTCGGCCAGCAAACCCGCCTCGGCTTCTTTTTCTCCCGCGCCTCCGAAGGCGACGGACACCTCAAAACTTTCTTTAGCGCCGACCGCCAAAGTATGCACGTAGCGTTGAGCTCCGCCCCAGTTGGACTTGGTTATTACAAAAAGTATTTTTTTGATTTTTTTACCGTTGACCATAAGTCAAAACTATTTCATAATAGAGGGAAAATGGCTGAATTTCAACCTTATTCCAAATCAAAAATTTTAATCTTTTCTACGGCTTATCTGCCTATGATCGGCGGAGCGGAGCTGGCGATAAAAGAAATAACCGACCGCCTCGGAGGCGAATTTGATTTTATTTTATTTACCGCCCGTTTCAGCCGCGCTTTGCCCGCGCGAGAAAAAATCGGCGCGGTTGAAGTTCATCGTCTTGGATTCGGCCTGTCTTTTGATAAGTATCTTTTGCCCATTCTCGGCTACCTCAAAGCCCGTCGCCTTGTCCATAGCTATAAGCTAACAGCTAACAGCTATCAGCTGATGTTATGGGGCGTGATGGCCTCATTCGGCGGCATTGCCGCGTATTTTTTAAAAAGAAAAAATCCCGATATAAAATTTTTACTGACTTTGCAGGAAGGAGACCCGGAAGAATACCTGACTTCGGGCCGCTTGGGCCTGATGGGTTTTTGGCTTAAAAAATTGGTTATGCTGGCCGATCAAATCCAGACGATCAGCCGCTACCTTAAAAATTTAGCCGTAAAAGCCGGCGCGTCCGCGGAAAAAACGCTGATTGTGTCCAATGGCGTGGATTTGGAAGTGTTTGGGCGCGAGTTTGGCGCGGAAGAACTCAAAGAGCTTAGATTGAAATGCGGAATAGTCAGAACCAAAGACAAAATCGCGATTACCGCTTCTCGCCTGGTCCGCAAAAACGCCGTGGACATTTTGATAAAAGCCATGGCCGAAATTCCCAGCGAATATCTACTTATCGCGGGCCGAGGTAACTTGGAAAAAGAACTGAAAAAATTAACCTCGGATTTAAAAATAGAAAAAAGAGTGCGATTTTTGGGCAATGTGGGACATCGGGATTTGGCTAAGTACTACGCGATTTCGCATTTATTCGCGCGTCCGTCCCGTTCGGAAGGTTTGGGCTCGGCTTTTTTGGAAGCAATGGCGGCTGGGCTTCCGATAATCGGAACCAATGTCGGCGGTATCCCTGATTTTTTGCGAGACGGTTCAAACGGCCTTTTTTGTGAAATAGACGATCCTAAAGACCTCGCTTTCAAGATAAAAAGGATTTTTTACGACCAGGAATTCAGGAAAAAACTTTCCGAAAACGCCCTTAGAGACGCTCGCGAAAATTATTCATGGGACGATGTTGCCGCAAAAATGGGCGGAATTTTTTATCGTTTAATTCACACAAAATGAGGGTTTTAATCTCCACGCCTCTTTTTCCGCCCGACATCGGGGGTCCCGCGACTTACAGCAAAGTTCTTGCGGAAGAATTTCCGAAATACGGCGTTAATGTTGAGGTTTTGTCTTTCGGTGGCGTTCGGCATCTGCCTAAAATAATTCGTCACGCTGTTTATTTCTGCCAAGTTTTTTGGCGGGCGCGTAAGGCCGATATTATTTTTGCTCAAGACCCGGTTTCGGTCGGCTTTCCTTCGGCGCTTGCCTCAATGATTTTGCGAAAGCCGTTTATTTTGAAAGTGGTTGGTGATTACGCTTGGGAGCAGGGAGTCAATCGTTTCGGCGTCAAAGAACTGCTGGACGAATTTCTCAATACGCCACACGGCTGGCGTATTGAATTTTTGCGCCGGGTTGAGAGGTTTGTTGCGAATCGCGCCCGCGCGGTTATTGTGCCGAGCCGATATTTGAAATCGGTTGTTGAGAAATGGGGGATTGAATCCGAAAAAATTAAAGTAATTTATAATTCCGTTCAACTTCGATATATCGAAGTTGAAAAAGAAAAAGTTCGTAAAGAATTGGATTTGGCTGGAAAAATTTTGGTTAGTGTCGGGCGTCTCGTGCCCTGGAAGGGGTTTGAGATGTTGATTGAGATAATGCCGGAAATTTCAAAAAAATATTCGGACACGAAGTTATTAATAATCGGCTCCGGCCCCGAAGAAAGCGCGCTAAAAGCTAAAAGCTATCAGCTAAAAGCTAACGTGCAATTTTTAGGCAATTTGCCTCATGAGCAGGTCCTGAAATATTTGAGAGCAGCCGATATTTTTCTGCTCAACACCGGCTACGAAGGTTTTTCGCACCAGATTCTGGAAGCGATGGCGGTTGGCGCGCCTATTATAAGCACGTCCGCGGGGGGCAACAAAGAAATTTTGCAAGACAGCCAAAATGCGTTACTGGCGGATTATAATAATGAAAAAGCGTGGTTTGAAGCCATTTCGGAACTTCTGGATAAACTTGAACTTGCCAAAAATCTGGCCGAAAAAGCCCGTCTGGATGTTTCAAAATTCGCCGGCCAAAATATGTTTAAAGAAACACTAAAGATTCTGAAAGAAGCCGTATGAAAATTTTAATGTTTTCGGCCGACCCTAATATTTTGGACGCGGAGTCGGCGGCGGCGCATAGGATGGCTGAATACGGAAAAAGAGTTGAAAAACTTGATATTTTAGTTTTGATTCCCAACTTGGAAACGGGGTTTCCAAGTCAGGGCGAGATTGCTGGCAATGTTAAGGCGCAGGCGCTTACCGGCAGATTTTTGCGTTTTTTCAAGGCGTTTTTTAAAGCGTGGCGGATGTTGAGGCGCGAAAAATACAACTTGCTTGTCGCACAAGATATTGAGCATGCTTTTATGTGCTGGCTGTTGTCAAAAAGCTTCAAAGTCAAATGGCAGATGCAGATTCACTCCGATATTTTCAGCCCATTTTTTACCAGACACTCGGTGTTTAATAAAATTCGGGCGATTTTGGCAAAATTTTTGATTCCGCGCGCATCATGCATTCGCGTCGTATCGCAGCGCATTAAAGATTCTCTAACAGCTAACAGCTATAAGCTAAAAGCTAGCATTGATGTTTTGCCGATTTTGGCGGAGTCAGCCGATTTAAATATTGAGCCGAAAAAGTTTTCTGAATTTGATAAGACGATTTTAATGATTTCGCGTCTGACTCGCGAAAAAAATATCGGGTTAGCACTTGAGGCGATGGCAGAGGTGGTTAAAAAACATCCAGAAGTTGGTTTAGTGATTGTCGGCGACGGCCTCGAGCGCGAAGCTCTGAAGCTAAAAGCTAAAAGCTACAAGCTAACAGCTAATATAAGGTTTGAGGGCTGGCAAAAAAATACCGCTCCGTATTATAAGGGAGCGGATATATTCCTGCTTACTTCCTGGTATGAGGGCTGGGGGATGAGCGCGGTTGAGGCAATGAAATACGGAGCCGCGGTTATAATGACCGATGTCGGCCTTGCCGGCGAAGTCGTTGAAAACGGTAAAACCGGTCTTGTGGCGCCGGTAAACGACAAGGAGGCCTTGATCGGCGCGATTTTACGCCTTTTGGAAAACGAGGGAATGAGGCGCGATTTAATTGAAGCGGCGGCGAAAAAAGCAAGCGGACTGCCGCGGGCGGACGACTATCATCGGGCAGTAGTCAGCGGCTGGATGAGATGTTGATTTTTGGCCGGTTTCATATATTCTGATAAATTATGGATAAACTTCAGAATATTATAGATACCGGGCTTGTAGAGATATCTTTAGCCGGATTTGCGGTTAATTTTGTTTTGGCGGCGGTTTTGGCCTCTATTTTGGCTTTTTATTATATCCGATACGGCCATTCCTTGTCTAACAGAAAGGCCTTTGCGAGGAATTTTGTGTTGCTCACGGTGACAACAACACTGGTTATTGCCATTATTAAGTCCTCCTTAGCCCTGTCTTTGGGTTTAGTTGGCGCGCTTTCCATAGTCAGATTTCGCGCCGCTGTCAAAGACCCCGAAGAATTACTTTATCTTTTCTTAGCCATCGCGGTTGGCTTGGGTTTGGGCGCCGACCAGCGCCTTATTACGGTGGTGGCGCTTTTGTTGATTTTGGCCATTTTGTGGTTAAGGGACTTATGGGTTCATAAAGAAAACGAACCCAATCTATATCTGAATGTTTC
>CAZNNT010000017.1:16462-17746 GCA_964574495.1 uncultured Candidatus Saccharibacteria bacterium | reverse complement strand
CCCAACCACGCGGAGTAGCAAATCACGGTTGCTTAAAATGCCGACTAATTTTTTCTTGTCATCCGCCACTAAAAGGCCCGAAACGCCGGCCTTAGCCATTAGATCCCGGGCCTCGGCAATAGATTGATGCGGAAAAATCGTATAGGGGTCGTCTATGACGACATTTTCCGCTCTTTTAACTTTTTTAACTTCCTCAACTTCTCTTTCAACCGTCAAAAAGCGGTGAATTATTCCGATGCCTCCGACCTCGGCGAGAAACCTGGCCATCCTGGATTCGGTCACGGTATCCATATTCGCCGAAACCAAGGGCAGAGAAAGTTCTATGTTTTTTGAAAAATTGGCTTTTAAAGAAACATCTTTACGAGAAAAGACCCGAGATTTCTTCGGGACCAATAAAACATCGTCAAAAGTTAGACCCTCTTTCATGATTTTTAGGTTTATGATAAAGACACGATAAAACCCCGCCTGGCGGGGTTTTTCATATCCTCTTATGATTATACTCCTAAAAAATAACGGCGCAAACTCACTTGTGCATATCTTCTATTAATTTAATCGTCGGAGAATCGTCCCACAGAAGCATGCTTTCTTTTACCGGCAATTCCAGAATTTCTATATTCATATCCTTGGCTCCCTCAATTGCCAGCCGAATTCTTAACCCTGTCTGATTATGCAAAAACCTGTGCCAGAACTTTTTGGGAATAAACTCCGGTATTAACACCATGACCGAATCGTCCCGCCACAGGTCTTCAATGCTTTTAAGAAAACCAAGCACGGGCGAAATCAAGTCCCGATATTCAGAGATAAAAACGGTAAGCTTTGTGTCCGGAAAACTCTTCTCCCATTCTTGTCTTATTTTTTCAGCGCCTTCATTATCAATTGCCACATGAAACGCCATAAGACTGACCGGCCGTAATGATTTTGCGTGTTGTATGGCGTATGAAGAAATGCCAACATTGGAAACCAGAACTACTATGGTTTTTTTAGACGCGATCCTCGGTATGGCGGTATTATCCAAAGAAAAAATAGCTTCAACTCTCGCGTAATGGCGCTTCACCTTCGTCATAAAAAAGATGATTGAGGCGATAGCGGGAATGAGAAACCAGGCGCCGTGTATAAACTTGGTGGAAAGCACAATCAGAAAAACAATCGTGGTCGCAAAACAACCTAAAGCGTTGATGGCTATATTTCTTTTGTGCCCGCCGATTCTCTTCCAGTGCCTAATCATGCCGAACTGCGACAGCGAAAAACCGAGAAAAACGCCCACGGCGTAAAGCGGTATAAGCG
>CAZNNT010000017.1:14958-16343 GCA_964574495.1 uncultured Candidatus Saccharibacteria bacterium | reverse complement strand
AACTGCGAAGCCACTCTCGGAAAATCGGCAAACGGCGTATTGGCCGCCAAAAACAAAATTGAAAGAGTAGATGCCTGAATTATAAAGTAAGGAGCTGTCTTGCCGAAAAGCGCCCGCGCTATCTGGGATACAACCGTTTCCCCTTCCATTGGCTGAACATGCGCCCAGGATGCGAGAAAAGTAATCCCAAGAAATATACTTCCAAGAATCAAACCCATTCGCAGCATTGTTTTTTGCGCGTTTTCTCCTTCCGGCGGCTTAAACGCCTGCACGCCGTTGGAAGTCGCCTCAATTCCGGTAAGAGCCGTGCAACCCGAAGCAAAAGCGCGAAGTATAAGAAATATGCCGATAGCGTTGATCATCTGGGGCTGGACCGATTCGCCGTATGAAATAACCGGAAATGTTCCCGCCGCATAGCGCCAAAAGCCATAGCCAATCATTCCCAAAAAAACAACAATAAAAGCATAGGTTGGCAAAGAAAACATTCTGCCCGATTCTCTGGTGCCTCGTAAATTACCCCAAGCCAGAAAAATGATTATTGCTATACCGATAACTACACGATACGGCAAAAATTCCTCAAACGCGGAAGTCAATGCCGCGACTGCCGCGGTAACAGAAACCGCGACAGTTAAAATGTAGTCCACCATAAGTGATGCGGCTCCCAGCAGTGCCGGAAATTCTCCCAAATTTTTTTTGGCAACATTATAAACGCCCCCTCCTTGGGGGTAGGCCTTGATAACCTGCCTATAGGATATAACGACGATCAAAATCAGGCATACAATCGCGAGAGCCATTGGTATTGAAATGTAAGACGCGGCGGTACCCACGGCCGCTAAAACCAGCAGAATTTCTTCAGTCGCGTACGTGGTTGAAGAAATCGGGTCTGCGCTGAATATGGCCAGTCCCTGCGGATTGGTCAATCGTTCATGCGATATCGCTTTAGTGGACAGGGGGTCTTTAAGAATCACCCGTTTTATCTTTGACCACATTTGAGTCCCCTTTTTATCTTCATCAAGGATCAAAACTTCTTGATGGAGTATAGCAAATTTATGCCAAAAGAAAAGACGGAGAACATTCTCCGTCTTTATCAAAATTGAAGCCGCAACTAAGACCGGGGGGATCTAAAATTTTCCAGAACATCCCACGCTTCAAGCATAATCAGAAGTTCTTTAAAATTGCGCGCGTTATAATCTGGCATTTCTGCTAAAACCAAATCTTCGGGAATATTTCCGTTGAGAAACGCGACCGCGCGCACGCCGGCTCTCTTGGCATGCATCATATCCGAAGGAGAATCGCCGACATAAAAACAATTTCTGGCTTCAGCTCTTTCGCGAAGCATTAGACGCTTAATGGCCGCGAACTTATCGCCCGCTCCGAATTCCAGA
>CAZNNT010000017.1:0-14948 GCA_964574495.1 uncultured Candidatus Saccharibacteria bacterium | reverse complement strand
GATGGTCAAAAGCGTTTTGGATTTCAAATTTCTCAAGCAAATTCATCGCGGTCTCGCGGCCGCAGGCCGTAACCAAAACAATAATAAATCCCTTCCTGGGCAGGGTGAAAAGAAGGTCGTAGGCGCCGGGAGCTAAACTGAAATCATTTCTATGCGCTTCATAAACGCTGTCAAAAATTTTATGAATTTCTTCGGAAGTAATTTTAATCCCGAAAGCGCGATAAGTATCCGTTATGGGGCCTCTATATTTTTTAAAGAATTCTTCCGTTGTCGGCGGCTCTTTGCCGAACATCCTGAACGACACATCCGTAGCCAAACGCCATATTTTAAAATCATTTACTATGGTGTTATTCAAATCAACCATTAAGATTTTTTTGTTCCGGCCTTGCTCTATAGAAACTCTTCGCCTCATTCCGACCTCCGAGAGAAACGCTCAATTCTGCGGATGTTGAAAATCTCCTGCAAAATATATTTTCTGCAAAAAAGCCGGATTATTTCTTTCCTTAACTCATCGTAGGCCTCCGGATATTTTCTTTCGTCTCTCTTATAAGCCAAACCGGGAGATAAAAGTTTTGCTATTTCATCAGTATAGTCAAGTGTTTCGGCCGCAAGCGCTTTTGCAATGCATTCGCTGCCCGAAACACCCAATTCCTTGCCAAGTTCAAACAGGGCTTTCAACTTATCCCACAACACATCAAGAGCGCCTTCAATAGCAGATTCAACATGGGACTCCGGCTCATCCCGAAACGATTCAAAAACACTTAAATTCTCCCGCGCAAGCTCAAACATCTCAATTGCCTCCAGCCGGCACCCTTTAGGATCTCCCCGCGTAACCTCTTGTGTCAAAATACACTCTTCAAGCAAAAACCATTCAAGATTTTTTAATTCTTGATCGGCAGACACCGGCATGGAGCGTCTCCCTAATGTCTTTGCAATATTCCAATTCTGACCCTAACACAAATAGCTACTCCGTAAAAGCGGGCGGTCGCGAGGCGAATCCCGCCTTCGTTTTGCGGGGCAAAACTTCGGCGAGGCAAAGGCGGGGATGCAAGGAATCGAACCCTGGTCTTCGGTTTTGGAGACCGACGTTCTGCCATTGAACCACACCCCCTTGCGAAAAAATAAGATTAAGCCGTTATTTTGCCCTCTTTGTGCAAAGTATGCTTTTTGCACCATTTGCAATACTTTTTGAGCTCAATTTTTCGCTCAACTTTTTTCTTGTTTTTGGTGCTGTAATAGTTCCCCCGTTTGCAAACGGAGCATTTTAGTTTGAATAAGTTCGGTTGCGGCATAATGTCTTATTTTAACAAAAAATAATAAAAAATCAACTTGAGCCGGAGGGGAGAATCGAACTCCCGACCTCATTCTTACCAAGAATGCGTTCTGCCACTGAACTACTCCGGCCTTTTCCCACTTTACAATAAAAAACGGGCGAATCAAAGATTCGCCCTATCAGCCGCACTCATTCGGAGCATTTTGGAATTTATAGGATTTAAGCGACATCGGAATAATTTCACTGCTTTTGAAATCGGGCGCGACATCAATAATATTCCTCGCGCACCGGGCGTACCAATAGAGTATTGTGCCGCGCCAAGAGTGTTTGAGGCCGAGAAAGTACGCGTCTATTACCGCGCGGATTTTCAGCGCCTTAAAAACACCGGCAGGGACACGATGCGTTTCTTCCGCCAAAACTTCAAAATCTCCTTTCACAAGCGCCGCCCGGCTCCATTTTCGCCAAGACCATTTCTTACCCGGATAAAGCGGGAAATCCAGTTTTTTATCTCCCCCGATCCGATTCAATTGACTGTCGTAATTAATTTGTCCGCTTCCAATTTTAGTCGTCTCTTCAAAAACATAAATATCGCCTTGCTCCTTAATCATCTTTAAAGATATTTCGCTGGTGTCTCTCCGGTCAATAAAAATCCATTTGTCGCCAACCTCAAAACGAGGGGGTTCGGTTGAGCCGATTTTAATGCCGGCTTCCAAATAATTAAAAATGAAAACCGATAAAAATACCGCCGCCATCCAAAGAAAGACGAGGCGCATCGCCATTCTCCTTCCTCAACGCAAAATATAAAGTGCTTTCAAAATGTATTTTATGAAAAATTTAAGAGAAAATCAAAAAGAAGAAACCCACCAGATTGCGACCTGGTGGGTTCTGGCCGAGCGCGAAGCTCGGCCGGTTAGGGTTGGCCTAGCGAGGACCGACGCGCCATCCGATCATGCCGTTGACTTGGATCGGCTCGACCCGCTCATCGGTGGTGAACAGAAGTCCACCGCTCAGATGAGGGTACGAGTTGATCCGCATCGTCGCGCCGGATCGGATGTCCACCACGAAGAGTTCGCCCGACGGGTTCGTGAAAACCCGTAAGTTGCCACCATCGTAGTGGATCGGGAACTGATTGCTCCCGGGCCCGCTCTTCGCCCTTGCCATCGCGGTTTCTGGCATGAGATGCCTCCTTTCGTGGTTGGGGTTGAGTTCCTACGACATAGCATACCAAGAAAATAAAATTTCTAAGCTATTGTGTCGTATGAAAATAGGCCAAAATTCACAAGGTGCTATTTTAACTTATTATTGGAAGTATAGCATATCTGATTATACTTGTCAAGCTAAGTAAAATAAAACACCTCAAGTGGAATTGAATTCCACGAGGGGCTTGTAGCGGTTCGGACGATTACTTGCCCAGTGCCTTTGAAATTAGGACATACAGATTTTGCAAACGTTCGTGAAGAAACTCGTGCCACGTCATTAGACCAGGTTGACGGTCTTTAAGGAGCGCGAGAAGTTTTTCGGTCTCTTCCTGCAACTCATCCAAATTGACACCGCAAATAACTTCCAATTCGGATGGGTCATAGCATCCAACTGTGCCGTCTTCGTGTCGCACTTCATAGCAGAGACCGTGAGAGTCGTGATGAGTGAGAACTTTTCCTCGGACACCCCACTTCTTACTTGCCCATCCTTCTTCTGTCCATTCTTTACACAAACCCCAGTTTGCTTGTGTTGTTCTGACAGACGTTCCTGGAGAAATCGGAGGATAACCTTTTGTGGCCATTTAGAAGACCTCCTTCGCGTTTTAAATTAACTACTCTGGAAAGATTAGCACATTATTGTAATTAGGTCAACGCGCTTGCGCGTACATTCAAACTTTCTGCTACTTTTACGCTTTAAATCTTATGGATTTTCGTTCGTTTGTGGGCGCGGAGGGACTCGAACCCCCGTAGTCCAGAGGACAGCTGGTCTACAGCCAGCCGCAATTGCCGCTATGCGACGCGCCCAATGATTTATTTATACCGCACTTTTGGCCTTTTTTGAAGCCCTTTTTACTGATTCGGTTTTTGTTTTTAGTTCAATTTCTCCGCCTTTTTCATCAATAACCAATCTGTCTCCGGCTCTGGCGGAGCCGGCTATCATGCGCTCGGCAATGGCGTTTAAAATTTTGGACTGAATCAAACGCTTCAGCGGCCGCGCGCCGAAATTCGGGTCATAACCCTCGCGAGCCAAATAATCTTTGGCTTTGCCGGTCAATTCAAAACCAATGCCTTTTTCAGCCAACCGTCCTCTAACCTCATTAAGCTGAATATCCACTATTTTTGCTATTTCTCCGCGTCCCAAAGGATTGAAAATAATTATATCATCAAGCCGGTTTAAAAATTCCGGACGGAATCTCTGCTCAAGCGATTGCATAATTTTATCTTTCAAATCTTTTCCGCGATTGCCGTCAATTTCTTTTTCTTCAGCGGTCTCAAAGCCCAGGCGGCCGAGTTCTTTGGCAAATTCCGAACCGACATTGGAAGTCATTATGACAACGGTGTTTTTGAAATTCACCATCCGGCCCTTGGCGTCGGTCAAACGGCCGTTATCCAGAATCTGAAGCATAATATGGAAAACTTCGGGATGGGCTTTTTCAATTTCATCAAAAAGCACCACGGCATAGGGCCTATGCCTGATAAGTTCCGATAATTGCCCGCCTTCTTCATAGCCGACATATCCGGGCGGAGAGCCGATAATTTTGGAGACCGCGTGCTTTTCCATATATTCAGACATATCAACGCGGATAAGCGCTTTTTCATCGTTAAACATAAATTCAGCCAGACGCCTGGCCAATTCCGTTTTACCCACTCCGGTAGGGCCCAAAAACATAAAAGAGCCGATGGGCCTTAGAGGGTCGCCGATTCCCGCACGAGAACGCCTTACGGCGTTGGCAATTTTGGAGATGGCTTCGCTCTGGCCAATCACCTTTTTTTCCAATTCAATTTCCGTGCGAAGCAATTTTTTGACTTCCGCCTCCAAAAGATTGGTTACGGGAATTCCGGTCCAGCGCGCGACAACTTGCGCGATGTCTTCCGGCTCAACCTTTTGTTTTAAAATGCTCCGCGATGATTGAAGCTTGCGCAGACGCTGTTCTTCCGCCTTTAATTGCTTCTCGGTTTCCGGCACGCGGCCGTAGCGAATTTCGGCGACTTTGGATAAATCGGCCGAGCGTTCGGCGGCTTCCGCTTCCTGGCGCAACACGTCTAAATCCTTTTTAAGGCGGCGGATATTGGCTATCGTCTCTTTTTCATTTTTCCATTTTAATTCCACTCCGGATGTCTTTTCGCGAAAACCTTCTATTTCTTTTTGCAGTTTTTTTATTTTTGACTTGCCGGCGGGCGTTTCCTCTTTTTTCAGGGCCTCTTTTTCAATTTCCAATTTCATAATGTCGTTTCTGGTTTTTTCCAATTCTCCGGGCATGCTGTCTAATTCCAGGCGCAGGGCGGACGCGGCTTCGTCCATCAGGTCAACGGCTTTATCGGGCAGAAATCTGTCGGTTATGTAACGCGAGGCAAGTTGCACCGCCGATTGCAGGGCGGCATCAGTAATCTGCACGCCGTGATGAATTTCGTAACGCTCTTTTATGCCGCGTAAAATCGCGACCGCGTCCTCCTGCGTCGGCTCTTCAATATAGACCGGCTGAAACCTTCGGGTTAAGGCCGGGTCGCGCTCAATGTATTTTTGATATTCCTTAACCGTGGTGGCGCCTATGGCATGCAGTTCCCCGCGAGCCAGCGCCGGCTTTAGCATATTTGAAGCGTCAATCGCTCCTTCGGCGGCTCCGGCGCCGACAATGGTGTGCAATTCATCAATGAAAAGAATTACTTTGCCTTCGGCTTTTTCAATTTCGCGCATAACCGCTTTCAAACGCTCTTCAAACTCTCCGCGGTATTTCGTGCCGGCAACCAATGACGCCAAATCCAGCGCGACCAATTCTTTATCTTTCAGGGCGTCGGGAACATCGTTTGCGGAAATTTTGCGCGCCAACCCCTCCACGACCGCGGTTTTACCCACCCCGGCTTCGCCGATTAAAACCGGATTATTTTTTGTCCGACGGCTCAATATTTGCATAATGCGCTTGATTTCTTGGTCTCTGCCGATAACCGGATCCAATTTATCCTCGCGGGCAAGATGAGTCAGATTGCGGCCGTAACGCTCAAGCACCTTTAGTTTTGTTTCCGGCTCAAGGTCGGTCACTCTGCCCGATCCCCTCAATTCTTCAAGCATCCTTTTGACTTCTTCGCGCTGGAGATGATTGGCCGAAAGAATATTCTGCGCTTTTGAAGGCACGTCAAAAATAGCCAAAAACAGATGTTCGGTTGAAATAAATTCGTCTTTCATTGATTGCGTTATACGATAGGCGACATCAAGTATGCGGCCGAACTCCTGGCTTAAAAACATCTGGCTTGACGGCATTAAGACATTTGATCTTATTTTAGAATCCAAAGCCGACATCGCCGAATCGATCAAATCGTTTAAATCAACATCCATTTTTTCCAAAATGGAATTGACTATGCCCTCTTCCTGCAAAATCAGGGCGGCTAAAAGATGCAGGGCGTCCACTTGATTTTGGCCGCGCTCAATAGCCAGTTCGTGCGCTCGACGAACGGCTTCCTGGGCTTTTATGGTGAATTGACCGAATGGAGGCATATTTCTAAAGATTTTGCGGGCGTTCAACAAGTTCCGCTTCAATTTTTAATTCTTCGGCGTTGCGCAATACTTTCAATTCCACTTTTTCACCCACTCTCCTTTGGCTTATCAATTTAGCCAGACCGTTATCTTTATTTATTTTAACTCCCCCGAATTCTAAAATAATGTCGCCTTCTTTGAGGCCGGCTTTCTCGGCGGGCGACTCTTTAATCACGGCGGGCTGACCAGAATCCGCGACCAAAAGCGCGCCGTAATCAACCGACAATTTCTTTTCTTCTTTCACCTGCGAAGTAATTGACAAATAATGGACTCCGAGATAGGCGTAAGTTATTTTGCCCGACTCACGGGCGTCGGCCACCGCTTTTTTAGCCGAATTTATGGGGAGGGCGAATCCGATGCTTTGCGCTTCGGAGGCCACGGCGGTATTCACGCCGATGGCGCGTCCCGCCAAATCAAGCAGAGGCCCTCCTGAATTTCCGGGATTGATCGCGGCGTCCGTTTGAATCACTTCCTGCAAAACTTCGGGGCCGGAAGCGGATCCGGAAGCGACAATCGTCCGGCTAAGTCCGGCGATGACTCCGACTGAAACCGTATTTTGCAACTCTCCCAGAGCGTTGCCTATGGCCACGACGCTTTGCCCGATTCTTAAATTATCGGAATTGCCCAGCGGCACGAAAGAAAATCCGCTGCCGTCGATTTTTAAAATGGCGATATCCTGCACGGGGTCGCGGGCGATCACGGCCGCCTTCATTTTCCGTCCGTCATTCATTAAAACCGTGTATTCCGCGTCTTTGTCTTCCACCACATGGCGATTAGTGACCAGAAATCCGTCCTCCGCCACAAAAAATCCCGAACCGGCCGAAACCTGCTGCCTCTGCGTTCCTTTTTGGCGATACTGCGGAACCAGAATCTGCGGCGTCTCTCCTGAAAAAAACCTGCGGAAAAAATCGTCGTTTTCAAAGGGATTTATGAAATACCGCTCAATCACAGGAACGTCTTTGGAAGCGATGACGCTCACAACCGCCGGCAAAGTGTCGGCAACAAGCTTGGTAATTAAGTCCTCCGAAGTAATAATAAAATCGGGATTTTGCTTTTGATTATCCGACTTATTGTCTATCACTTTTTCAATCACCCGATTTATGGTCTGGGTTATTGGAGCCGGCGCCTGATTAACTAAAGTCACGCTGACAATGCCGGTAACAAGCGAGGTTATAAAACTCACCAAAAGAACCAGCAAAACCAATTGTGTTTTTGTCAGATTTTCCATTTACCCAATTTACTTGACTTTTTATCCGCTTATATATATAATTGTAAGCGGAAGTGGTTATTTTGTCAACAATTCGTAGCGCGCCACCATTCAAGGGAGACAGCCAAGATGGCCGAGATTGCGGTAAAAGGAATAATTGTAGACCAAAATACTTTTTCAAAAATCGCCCTGGTTGATGAATTAGGCAATTCCAGAGGAAAACCGCCCGGATGGGGGTTCCCTGGAGGAGAAGGATTTGACGAAGAACAGGCAAAACTTGCTCTAATACGCGAGACGGACGAGGAAACCGGGATTCCGATAAAGATCCTGGACTTTATTCACGAACGAAGAGATGAATTTGTAAGGGGGACGGAGGTAAGAACGCTTTTCTTTCTTTGCCAAGCGTTAAGCGCTGGAGACCCAGTGAGACGTGTTGTCAAAGAAACTAAGGGCTGGAAATGGTTTGATATAAACGACCTGCCGAAGGAGATGTATTTTTCCCACCGTATGGTTTTGGAAGGTGGAACAGGAAAACTAAAAAAAGAACTAGATGACTTGCTGTGGTATCGCAGACCGTAGTTTTTCAAACGCGAATTTCAAGTCCCGCCGCTCTGATAGAGTGGCGGGTTTTTCACGCCTCTTCAACGCTTTGGATTTTCGGAATTTTTGATTTTAATATTTTCTCAATACCAGCTTTAAGCGTAACGATGCTCAAGGGGCACCCCTGACAATTGCCTTTGAGCCGTAATTTTACAACTCCGTTTTCAAAACCGGCAAATTCCAAATCACCCAAATGCATAGCGAGCATCGGTCTTACTTCCTTGTCCAAAATTTCTTTTATGCGTGATTCCATTTTAAATAACAACGCAAAATTAACTTTCGTTGGCTTGCGAAAAAACTTTGAAAATTAAAGAGTTTTGAAACGAAAAATAGCGAGTAGGAAATTCCTGAGCGCAGCGAGGGAGGAACGATGGAGCGTTATTTTTCGTGAACAAAACGACTATAATTTTCAAGTTTTGAAGCACCGTCATAAGAAAGTTAATTTTGCGTTGTTAAATTGAAAATCGTCTTTCAACCTCCTGCCAATTTACAACATTCCACCAAGCATCAACATATTCCGCTCTGCGATTTTGATATTTCAGATAATACGCGTGCTCCCAAACATCAATTCCTAAAAGCGGGACAAGTTCTTGCGAGATAGGGCTGTCTTGGTTCGGGGTTGAAACAACCGCAAGTTTTCCAGAGCCGTTTTTCACCAGCCACGCCCAACCGCTGCCAAAAACTCCTGTGGAGGCCGCGGCGAATTTTTCTTTGAAATCCGAAAATCTGCCGAATTCTTTATCAATTTCGTCAGCCAGCGCGCCCGACGGTTCCATAAGACCGCCCTTCGATGCTCTCAGGGCCGGCGGACTCATCGTCCGCCAGAAAATAGAGTGGTTAAAATGTCCTCCGCCGTGATTGCGAACGGCCGTTCTGATATCTTCCGGAATTGAATTTAAATCCTTTAGCAACTCTTCAACTGATTTTTCCTGCAGGGCGGGATACTTTTCCAAAGCTGCGTTTAATTTATCAACATAGGCCTGATGATGCTTGGAATAATGAATTTCCATCGTACGCGCGTCAATATACGGCTCAAGCGCGGAATAATCGTACGAAAGTTTTGGAAGCTCATGTTTCATAAAATTTTAAAATTAGTTTTTAATCAGGAAATATCTGCTTGCCTTCTTCATCGTATAAAATAATCGCTTTTGTAGGGCAGGATTTCGCGGCATTAAGTATGGTTTCAAAGTCCGCCGCGTTTTTATCCACGATATAGGCCTTATTTTCCTGGTCAAGCGCGAATACGCCCGGTGCTATCGCCACACAGCTAGCAGCACCTATACAAAGCTCCCGGTCAATTTCTATTTTTGCTATTTCTTTGCCCTCGGCCATTCTCCAATTTTATATCCCGCCCCTTTCAAGAGCAAGTTTTACGGCCTCAAATGCAAACAAAACGCAATTCTGACGAGATGGCGAGGGGGTGCCGCCGACCAACTTAAAAATATCTTCGTTTTTGATTTTTTTGATAAGAGAAATGAGCTTGCCTTTGATGTGTTCCGAAAAAATTGACAGGGCCGCCCGCGATAAAATACACCCCTGAATCTGATATTTAATGTCGGCGATTTTGCCGTTTTTAATTTTTAAAAAAATCTCCGCCTCATCCCCGCAAAAAGGATTTTTAGACGAAATTTTTTTTGCGCCGTAAATCACCCCGACATTCCGCGGATTCCTCGCATGCTCCATTATCAACTCCTGATATATATCCGCCATATCCTCTATCCCCTTTTTATATTTTCTTATTCTACCATTCGCGCGAATGGGGGGTGTAATAAAATCAGAACGCTATACTTCGCGGCATTTTTCCGTTTTCCAAATAAAACGAGGTATTGTCCCTTATCGCCTTTAAGCATATCGGCATCTTCAAACCCAATGTTCTTCCTTGGCCAAATAATTTTGCCGCGTTTTCTATCTTTTCGAATTTATACTCGCCTATCTCGTCTTTGGGAACCACAATATTTTTTACTTGTTCCGGATTCAATATCCCGCCGTAAAACATAAATTGCAGCGCCTCTCCTTTTTTGTCGTCTCCGGTATAATCAACGCACAAAAAGCGCATATTTTTTATGTCTAAGCCGATTTCCTCTTTTGTCTCCCTTATCGCGGTTTGCATGGGCGATTCGTTTTCATCCACCGTTCCACCCGGAATTGTCCAGTAGTCTTTATAGGTTGGATTTAAAATCAAAAGTTGACCCCCTTCATCAAAGAACAACACGCCCGACCCCATTCTTTTTTTCGGCAAAGTTTTATAATATTTTTCCGGCGGAACAAATTTCATTTTTATATTTTCTTATTCTACCATTCGCACGAATTAGAGATATATTTGGCTATGTGGTGGCATTCCGAAGAAAGACGATACCACATCTCCGAACTCCTCTGTTCTTTCTCCGTAATGTCGGCGGCGGCCAGCACCCCCAGATGTTTTGAGGTGGCCGTAAAAGATATTTTGATTTCTTCGGCAATATCGCCGACAGTCGCTTCTTTTTCTTTTTTTAAATATTTAACAATGGCCAACCTGCGCCTGTTGGCTAGGGCTTTCAAAATTCTTTCCGTTGCTTTTATATTATCTTTCATATCTCACCGTCCTGTTGATTCTATCACGATATCCATACTCATTCAACCATTCGAGCGAATGAGAAAGAGGAAGGAAAAATTTAGGGAGAATTTAGGGAGAACTTGGAGGAGAATTTTTTGACAATAAATATTTACTATATTAGCATACTTTCAGCATCCAAAGGAGGCCGAGGTCTTGAAAAAAGAAATATACATATCAGTAGATATCGAAACTGACGGTCCAATCCCGGGTGATTATTCAATGATGTCGTTTGGCGCATGTGTTGTCGGTTCTCCCGAAATTAGTTTTTACCGGGAACTTAAGCCTATTTCGGATAAATTCATACCTGAAACCGTCGCGGTACCCGGGTTAAACAGAGATCAGCTAATTAAAACTGGCGTAGATCCCGCGATTGCCATGCAAGAATTTGTTCTGTGGCTTAGTGATACTTGCGGACAAACTGCATGTCCTATTTTTATAGCATTCAACGCAACTTTTGATTGGATGTTCATAAACTGGTATTTAATTCACTTTGTCGGCAATAATCCGTTCGGAATCTCCGGTTGGGATATCAAAGCGTACTATGCCGGCATCACACGGAGCAATTCCTGGTCTGACACTTCAAAGAAAAAAATGAATAAGAGATTTCTTTCTCCCAGACCACACACCCATAACGCTCTTGATGATGCTCGTGAACAAGCAGAAATTTTTATGCGCCTCCGCGAAGAAGCCAAATCATGTTAACTCCTCACCTCAAGACCCCGAAATAGGGGGTCTTTTCTATAAGAATTTCATTTCAATCCGGATTGCTTTCTTCGTTCTTCAATAATCCGCTCTTGCTCTAACCTTCTTCTTTCCACATCCTTATAAATTTCTTCCAGTACTTTTATCGCTCCCTCTTTATGCTCCGGGCAGTAAAATTCTCCTTCGATAAACCATCCATCTTTGTAAAATTCGAAATTCTTATTTTCACCCATACACTTATCACATTGCCTGGTTTCATCTTCTTGCAACCGCGCTCTTTCAATATAAAAGCCCTTCTCACGAAGTTTTTCTTCCAAACTTTTATCAATTTTTGGTTCCCCTTCCATATTTTTCATTATAGCTTACTCCAACACCCCACGACCCTCTTGTTATTTATTTACTATACCGCGCGGTGAATTTGTTGTGAATTTCTTTAAGCGCGCGGATAAAATAATCTATTTCTTCTTTGGTATTGTAAATATAAAAACTTGCTCGTAATGTCGCGAGAACGCCCAAATGCTTCATCAAGGGTTGGGCGCAATGGTGGCCGGCTCGAACCGCTATGCCGTATTGGTCAAGCATTGTCGCGGCATCATGCGGATGAATCCCGTTCCGGTAACATATTTTCGACAATTGTTGAAAATATGTTACTCCGCAAATATTAAACGAAATAATTCCGGTGCGGTCCTTTGTTTTTTCAAATCCGAGCAAGTCCACAAACGACAGTTTTTTCATTTTTGCTAGCGCGTATTTTAAAAGTTCGCGCTCGTGATGCTCAATATTTTTCATTCCGATTTTTTTCAAATAATCAATTGCTTCGCCGAACAAAATCGCGCCTTCTATATTCGGTGTGCCCGCTTCAAACTTCCACGGCAAATCATTCCAAGTTACGCTTTTAGCCGTAACCTCGCGTATCATCTCGCCTCCGGACATAAACGGCTCCATACTTTCCAAAATTTCAGATCTCCCCCAAAGCGCGCCGATGCCTGACGGCGCAAGCATTTTATGGCCCGAGAAAGCGAAAAAATCGCAGCCGATTTTACGAACGTTCACCGGAATGTGTCCGGCCGATTGAGCGCCGTCAATCAAAACCAAAGCCCCGACTTTATGCGCCTCTTTACATATTTTTTCAACCGGATAAATATAGCCGGAGACGTTTGAAATGTGGGCTACGGCGACTAATTTTGTTTTTTTAGTCAATTTTTTTCTGAAATCCGTAAAATCAAAATCGCGTGTTGATGTTAATTTGACGATATCCAGTTTTAATCCGCGCTCGCGAGCCAGACGCAGCCACGGCACAAAATTGGAATGATGCTCCGAAATCGTCGTCAGTATTCCATCGCCTCTTTTAAATTTTCGCCCCAAAGAGTAAGCGACCAAATTGACGGCTTCGGTGGCGTTACGGGTGAAAATTATTTCTTTAGAACTTTGCGCGCCGATAAAATCGGCGGCTTTTTGTCGGGAGAGCTCAAATTCTTTCGTGATTTCTTCGGCTATTTGATAGGCCCCGCGATGCACATTTGCGTAAGAATGCGCGTATAACTTTTTAAGCCGTTCCGTAATAATTTTCGGCTTCTGGGTAGTGGCGGCGTTGTCAAAATAAACAATAGCGCGTCCGTTTATTTTTCGCGTAAGTACCGGAAAGTCCTTTTTTATTTTTTTTAAATTAAAAATCATTTAAACCAAAAGTGTTTTTATAATTTTCTCCGTTTCCGCCGAACCCAAACCGGCCCGTGAAAGTGGCGCTGATAAAAATCCCGCGCTTTTCAGCCGCTCCGCCTTAATCCGGTCAACTCCCCTTGTCGCCATATAAAAAATATCTTCGTCGGATATTTTAGATACGGTTGCCGCGTGTCCCGCCCGCTCAACTTCGCTTGTCAGTATTTCCAGACGGGGGTCTACGCGACAGCTTGCCTCATCAAAAATAATCGCCCGTCCGTCAAACCAGGCGCTGGAATTCTTCGCGGCACTACCAACCTTCACGTTCCCGGCAATCTCTCCCGATGAATCGTCTCTGCCGATGCCGCGAACCATAGTGTTTGAAAAAGAATTTTCTCCCAGATGGTTCACCCGTATATTTATGCTTATTTTATCCGTTTTACTCGCCGAAAACAAAAAAATATTGGTCAACTTTGCCCATTCGGCCAGATTGAATTCCAGATTCCCCGCGAAACTTTTTACCCCGCCTAAAAGCCAGACAAAGGTTTTTTTTTGGTTGGAGGAGATGCGAAAATTTTTGTCTATTTTTTTACTTTTAATAAATTCTATTTTCAAAATTTTTAGAAATTAGAAATTAGTAATTAGAAATTGCATCATCCCACGCTTCCTTCCATTTCCAATCTTAATAAATGATTGAGCTCGGCGGCGTATTCCATCGGCAGTTCCCGCGTAAGATCGCTTAGAAATCCGGAAACCAAAAGGCCGAGCGCGTCCGATTCCTTTATTCCGCGCGAGCCGAGATAAAAAATTTTATCCTGTCCGACCTTTGAAACCGAGGCCTCATGCTCAATACTTGAAGTCGGCTCTTTTATGTCCATTGTCGGATAAGTATCGGAGCGCGAAAGTTCATCAAGCAATAAAGCGTCGCATACTACTTTACTTTTGGAATTTTTAGCGCCCTTAATTATTTTAACCATGCCCCGATAACTTGTCCTTCCGCCGCCAGAAGCCACGGATTTTGAAATAATCCGGCTTGATGTCTCCGGCGCCAGATGCACGGCCTTGCCTCCGGCATCCTGATGCTGGCCGGCGCCCGCGTAAGCCAAAGACAATACCGAACCGCGCGCCTTTGGGCCGCGTAAAAAAATACTCGGATATTTCATGGTTGCGCCCGAGCCGATATTTCCGTCAATCCATTCAACATTGGCTTCTTCTTCCGCGAAAGCGCGTTTGGTCACAAGATTATAGACATTTTTAGACCAATTTTGGACGGTGGTGTAGCGCACATTCGCTCCTTTTTTTGCGATGATTTCAACTACGGCTGCGTGCAAAGACGCGGTTGAATAATTAGGCGCGGTGCATCCTTCAATATAGTGCACGCTTGAGCCCTCTTCGGCAATAATCAAAGTCCGCTCAAATTGGCCCATATTTTTGGCGTTAATCCTGAAATAGGCCTGCAAGGGAATTTCAACTTTTACTCCGGCCGGAACATAAACGAAACTTCCGCCCGACCAGACGGCGGAATTAAGAGCCGAGAGCTTGTTATCCGCGGGAGGAATAACCGTGCCAAAATATTTTTTGAAAATTTCAGGATATTTTTTGTAGCCGGTGTCGGTGTCGCAAAAAATAACCCCCCTGCTTTCCCAATCGCCTTTTATATTGTGATACACGACTTCCGAATCGTATTGCGCCGAGACCCCCGCCAAATATTTTCGTTCGGCTTCAGGTATCCCCAATCGCTCAAAAGTATTTTTTATGTAAGGCGGCACTTCGTCCCAACTTACGCTTTGGCGCTCGGCCGGACGGACGAAATAAATAACATCGTTAAAATCAATACCCGATAAATCCGCGCCCCACTCGGGCATTTTTTTGTCATTAAAAACTTGAAGCGAGCGCGAACGAAAATCGCGCATCCACTTATCTTCGCCTTTTATTGCCGAGAGTTCCCTCACGACATTTTCAGAAAGTCCCGCCCGAAAAGCGCTTATCGGCTTTTCCTTATCAAAAAATCCGTATTTATATTTGAATGTTTTTATATTGGGCATTTTAAGTATGAATAGCCCGACTCGCCTATACGCTCGGCCAAATCCGCACTACCGCTTTTAACGATTTCGCCATCAATCATAATATGGACTTTATCCGGCTTGATATATCGCAAAATTCTTTGGTAGTGCGTAATTAAAATC